>JAIPGO010000017.1 GCA_021736135.1 Candidatus Cloacimonadota bacterium | reverse complement strand
TAATGTATGAAGTTATGACATTACCTTTTCCTTACCTTTCATTACTTTTTTATTTATAATAGCCAGGAAGTTCAGATATAAGGAGCATAAAGCATTTTCTTGTTGAATTTTTAATGCATTTTGGAAAATTATAAACCGGCTTTCCTGAGGGGTTATTTTCGTCTGCAGCAAAATCTCTTCCGTAATGCGCTATGTACTTGGATTTTATTATCAGGTTCTTAATATATGAAGAGGTTATGAAGGGGAAATATTCATCTTTGTAAGATTTGGGAATGAGACTCCAGACACCATTGAAATTGAAATATAGGTAATTTTCATCCTGAGTGATGTATTTCTGGGCGAATTTGCATTCCGAGAGTCTTTCGATTTCTCTTAAGAAGTAACAAAGCGGATTGATCAGGTCTTCTGTTTTTTTCATTTCGGTTATCAGAAAATTCTGCAAGGAATCAAAATCAGGCAGTTCATTACTATTCGGCAGCAGAGAGGCAAAAGCGAGGAAACCTCCGGCAATAAGGGAATAGTTATCGCAGATGCGAGGCTGCACTACCGAGCAATCGAGTTTCCTTTTGAACTGTTCAATTTGAGTGATAATATCCGTAAAAGAGATGTTATTAAGAACAGTCCAGTTGAAAGAAGAGAATTCTTTGGAGATATTTCGGGCTTGTTCAAAGGCTTTTTTCTGCATTTCCGTGATATCGAGATTGATAAAGACGCAGCGGCTGATGATCTGTTTATCTTTGGGATCAACGACCGTGGTGATAACAGTGGGACCATTAACGGTTCTTTCCGAGATATTGCCGGGTTTGAACTCGCTATATTTGACGGAACCCTGTCCGTCGTATCTGCTTTTAATGAACAGGAATTCTTTTTCGGTCAGTTCATTAAGAATGAGGGGCAAATTATTTAGAAGGATGGATTTGCTCTCGATGCCGATCTTTGTGGAATTACCGGCACAATTCACGCTGGCGAAAGGATGTTTGATACCAAAGAGGTTTTCAAAGAGTTCTGTGAGACCGTCTTTTCCTCTGCCGGAACCTGCTTTAATATAGAGCAGGGGGAAGTTTTTTTCTTTTTTCATATATTCCTGGAAGAAAAGAGCAGCAACAGCAAAACCAATGATCAAATCAGCCTGCATACCGTATAATTTAAAGAAGGTATGCCAGACCAGGGAAGGATTAAGGGGATTTTCGGAGATATTCAGCATATCAGTTTTAGAGAGGTGATACCCCTTTTTTCCGAGCCAGATATTCGGTTTAAAATCAATTAACCTGTTATTTACAAGAATTTTATTACCGAAATTATAGATATGTTCGGCGATTTTGCCAAAGCCTGCTTTATCGTTGATAAATTTATTATTATCCATTTTAATGATGATATTTACGAGAATATTAAACAGTCGATTTGAGCAGGTCAGGTTATAATTTTCAGAAAGCAGCAGTTTACGAAAATCATTACGATGCACCAGATGTTCAGGCGTAATTTCAAAGACAGTATCGTCAATTTTAATGAAGCGGATTTTTTTATGTCCTGCCATTTTGTTATAGAGATAGCTGATATTAAAGATACTGGCGATGTTTTTTACACCTTTCTGATTTACCTGGCAGATACCCTGCTCACCAATCTCAAAACCGGATTCGGACAGCAACTCCTGGAAACGAGATTTTTCTTGCTGCTCATCAACATCAAGCATCATTAAGGCTCCCTGATCGAATAATGACTGATCAATTACCGGATTATGACTGGAATCCTGGGTCGATTTCATAATAAACCTCCTTTTTTCGAGACCCGAGATCCGAAACCTGAGATCCGAAAAAATCAGGACAGTGATGCCCTGTGTACCGTTTCCCGACTCTGATCTCGGATTTCGACTCCCGTATATGATACAATAATGATCTTTAGTAACCTGGAACATTTTTGCTAAGTAATATAAAATATTGGAATCTAAATAAATGCGTTTTATGTGCAATTTACACATGGGTTTTGTAAATCATTTTATAGCTGCAGGAAATTTGCGGAATGTGTAAAAAAAAAAGAGGGGGCGAGGGGGAGACGGAAGGACGGAAAGACTGATTGACGGATAGAGGGGAGAAAATGAGACTTCACTTCGTTCAGCGTGATTCGTGATTCGTAAGTCGTGAGTCGGTAAATCAGGGCAGTCCTAATTTTCTGTTCTCGGATATCCAGTCGCGGGTCTCGGTTTCTGAATAATAGGACATATAAAAAGAGCCGATTGGGGATTCGGGGTTCCTGTTGAGCTAAATCCATTGCCGATTACCGTTCACCTTTGAACATATATCTCAACTTCCAGATCACCCACCTTTACCTCGGATTCTGGAGTAAATATTCGTGTTCATTCCCCAAACTCACTGTGTTCGCTTTGGAGAACGTCCACTTTTCCGGGTCTCACATTTTCTTAATATAAGACTTATGGGACTCATAGGACATATAAACCCATCACCGATTACCGATCACTGATCACTATTTTCTTCTCACTATTCCCTTTCAGGGAGGGTTCCGGTGATTTAATAACTTGACTAAGAGAGAGGGGGGAAAAGAAGTAACTTTCTGAGATTTTTTTTGGGAATGAGGTAACGATGAATTTTCAGGATATAATACTGACTTTACAGAAATACTGGGCTGAAAAGGGCTGCAATATTGTTCAGCCTTATGATGAAAATGTGGGAGCGGGGACTTTCCATCCGGGAACTTTCTTCGGCGCATTAGGTAAAGGTGAAACGAAAGTGGCTTATGCGCAGCCTTGCCGGCGTCCGAAAGATGGAAGATATGGTGAAAACCCTAACCGCCTGCAGCATTATTATCAATTTCAGGTGATCATCAAGCCGTCACCGGACGATATCCAGAATCTTTATCTGGAGAGTCTGCGGGCAATTGGGATTGAAATTGAAAAGCATGACATCCGGTTCGTGGAAGACGACTGGGAATCGCCGACCCTGGGAGCCTGGGGACTGGGCTGGGAAGTCTGGCTGGATGGTATGGAGATCAGCCAGTTCACCTATTTTCAGCAGGTGGGCGGCGTGGAATGCTTTCCCATCAGCGTGGAACTGACATATGGACTGGAACGGCTGGCAATATACATTCAGGATGTGAATAATTTCAAAGATCTGAATTATAATGATACAACGAAATACGGGGAACTATTCTTTGACCGGGAAGTGGAGTTCAGCGAATATAATTTCAAGGCGCTGAATGTGGAAATAATGTTCCGTCATTTTAATGATCACGAGGCCTTAAGCGAAGAGCTGCTGGCTAAAAAACTGGTATATCCGGCTTATGATCATCTGCTGAAATGTTCACATACTTTTAATCTGCTCGATGCGCGGGGAGTGATCAGCGTAACGGAAAGAGCCGCTTATATCGGGCGCATCCGCAATCTTGCCCGTAAATGTGCCCATCTTTATATGGAAAAATACGATACTAAGGAATAAATGAAAACATTCAGCCGGGTATTGCCGATCCTGAAGAAAAATGCCGGATTCATCCTGCTGGGGCTGTTTCTGTTGATGGCGGTGGATTTTGTGCAGTTATATATCCCCAAAATCGTTCAGATCGCCATAGACAAGCTGCGGGAGCCGGGATTCCGGCAGGCGGAACTGGTGAAATATTCTTTGATGATCATCGGGCTGGCTCTGCTGATGGCAACCTTACGCAGATTATGGCGCTTAACGCTGATCGGGTCATCCTTACGGCTGGCACGTGACCTGCGGCAGATGTATTACGAGCATTTATTAAAATTATCACAGAACTTCTTTAATCATTCGCATACCGGAGATCTGATGGCTTATGCCATCAATGACCTGAATGCAGTGCGTATGCTTTTCGGGTTCGGATTTGTAATCCTGGTGGAGATATCATTCTTTTCAGTTATCACTTTTGCTTTTATGACCAATATAAATCTGCGCCTGACCTTATTAGCCGTGATACCATTGCCGATACTTACCGTGATCATTACGATCTTTGGGCAGAAGATACATCACCGGTTCCGGCATGTGCAGAAAATCTTTGCCGATATGAGCGGCAGGGTGCAGGAAAGCATTTCCGGAATCCGCGTTATCAAGGCATTCGGACAGGAAACTTCGGAAAAGGAAAAGATCAGCAAGACAGCTAAAAACTATGTTGATGAGAATATTGCGCTGGTGAAGCTGGCCGCAGTATTCCATCCTTCCTTTGGTTTCATCATCGGCATATCCATGGGCATCGTGATAGTTTTCGGCGGCATAAAAGTAATCGGAGAAGAGATCACGATCGGGGAATTTGTAGCTTTTTCCACTTATCTGGGCATGTTTGCCTGGCCCGTTATGGCAATAGGAATGGCGATCAATCTTTACCAGAGAGGTAAAGCCTCTATGATGCGCTTGAACACTATATTTGACATATCACCTGAAGTAACCAACGGTCCGGAAGCAGATCAGACACTTACTTCACTGAAGGGAACTCTGGAACTGAAGAACCTGAGTTTCAGTTATGGAGAAGGTCCACCCGTGCTGAAGCAGATAGATCTTTCTTTGCAGCAGGGAAAAACCCTGGCTGTCGTGGGCAGGACCGGTTGCGGGAAAACCACGTTGATCGAGCTTCTGACCAGAATATATAATCCACCCCGCGAGGCGATCTATATCGGGGGCAGGGAGATTTATGAAATACCGCTGCAGCTCCTGCGCCGCACCGTGGTAATGGTGCCGCAGGATATTTTCCTTTTTTCGGATACGGTAGCCAATAACATACGCCTGGGCAAGCCATCCGCCAGTGACGAAGAAGTGAGGCAGGTGGCAGAACTGGCGCAGGTGCATGCCGAAATACTGGATTTTGAAGATGGCTATGACACGGAAGTAGGCGAACGCGGCGTTACGCTTTCCGGAGGACAGAAACAGCGGCTGGCCATAGCGCGCGCCATACTCTCAGATGCCGAAATACTCATTTTTGATGATTCGCTCTCGGCAGTGGATACCAAAACCGAAAAAACGCTGCTGGAAAATCTGATCAGTATCAGAAAAAATAAAACGACCATCATTATAGCTCACCGAATATCTTCCATCCAGCATGCCGATATGATCATCGTTCTGGAAAACGGCAAGATCGCCGAACAGGGCTCACATCGGGAATTGCTGTCAGCCGGCAGACTTTATCACAGTCTGTGGGAAAAGCAGCAACTCGAAGAAAAACTGGCTGCGAGGAATTAAAGATGCCACGCCAGAGTTTTGACGTTAACGCTGACGATCTGCAGGGGAAAATTTATGACCGGGAATTATTCCGCAGATTAACTCATTACCTGAAACCCTATCTGGGTTATGTGGTTCTGTCATTTGTTCTGCTGCTTGTTCTGGCTGCCTGCACCTGGACAATACCCATACTCACCAAAACAATTGTTGATAATTTCATCACGGCAGACCGTAACCTGGTCGTTATGGAATCAGTAGCGCTGGCGCAGCAGACCGCAGCAGAAAATAAAGAAATAAAATTTACGCGTTACGGAAATAATCTGCTCTATCCTGCTTCCAGAGAAAGATACCTTTCGCCGGAGCTGCAGGAACTATTTAAAAACAGTCCGGACTGGTGGCATAAAGTGATTATCGTGGAAGCTTCTGCGCAAAGCCTGCTGCCGGACAGCATCAGAACAATTCGATTGGATCTCGAGGAACTGGCATTGCCTTTGAAAGATTACCAGAAGCTGAAATCGGCTGACGGATTATCTGCGGTGCAGTTACAATCGCTGCGCAGCAGGGACGTGAATAAGATCAAGCATTTTGGAATGATATATTTATTGATCATCATCGTTCAACTATTTGCCACATTTTTTCAGGTGGTATATATCAACGTGGCGGCACAGCATGCCATGTATGATCTGCGTATAGAGCTTTTTGGACATCTGGAAAAGATGCCGACCTCCTTTTTTGACAGCAATCCCGTCGGCCGGCTGGTAACCAGGGTGATGAACGACGTGCGCACGCTGGACGAGATGCTTTCCAACGGTTTGATCCAGATCATCCAGGATTTTGTGATCCTGATCGGGATCGTGATCACCATGTTCATTTTGTCCTGGAAGCTGGCGCTGGTTTGTATGCTGGTTGTACCCCTGGTGATCTTGCTGATGAAAGTATTCCGCGATAAGGTGAGAGTGGTATATCGGGAAGTGCGCAAGCGGACGGCGATCATAAATGCCACTCTGGCAGAAGACCTTTCCGGTATTAAGATCATCAACCTATTTAATCTGCAGAGGAATAAAAGGAAGAATTTCCAGGATAAGAATGACGATTTTCTGGCTGCATCCGTCAGCGAGTTAAAGTTATACTCAGCTTTTCGACCATTCATCTGGTCTTTCAGCCGGCTATCGGTTGCCATCATTCTCTGGTATGGCGGTGGTTTGATATTGCAGGGATTGATCACCATCGGCATTTTTATGGCATTTCTGACTTATATGGAAAGATTTTTCGAGCCTATAAACAGTATTGCCGAAAGGTTCAACATTCTGCAGGCAGCCATGAGCGGGGCAGAGCGCATTTTTGACCTGATGGACAAGGAACCGGAAACTGATGAACCTGACACAATGCTGCTGGAAAATGACCTGCAGGGCAGTATCGAATTCCGTAACGTCTGGATGGCATATCGAAATGAAGACTGGGTTCTAAAAGACATATCCTTTAAAGTAGGAGCTGGTGAAAAGATCGCCTTAGTGGGACATACCGGGTCCGGCAAGACCACAATCGTCAGCCTGCTTTCCAGATTGTATCCGATCCAGAAAGGTGAAATATTATTAGATGGCATTAATCTGAAAGACTACACGCTGCCGGCGATCAGGTCACAGATCGGGATCGTGCAGCAGGACGTTTTCCTTTTTTCAGGAACAATAAGAGATAATATCGTACTCAATAAAGAGATGGATGATAAAGAGTTAAAACTGGTTGCGGAAATGGTCAATGTAGATAAATTCATTGAGAAACTGCCCGGAAAATACGAAGAACCGGTAATGGAGCGCGGTGCCACGTTTTCCGTCGGTCAGCGTCAATTACTCGCTTTTGCGCGGGTTCTGGCTTATGATCCGGCAATCTTCATCTTTGATGAAGCCACTTCCAATATTGATACGGAGACAGAAATATTGATCCAGAATGCGCTGGAAATAGTGATGCAGGACAGAACTTCACTGGTGATAGCACACCGGCTATCCACAATCAAAAATGCTGATAGCATCATAGTGCTGCATAAAGGACGCATCATGGAACAAGGCAATCATAATGAACTACTGGAAAAACGCGGATTTTATTATGATCTCTACAGGTTGCAATACCAGGATAATTGACAATGGACAATGGACAATGGATGATGGAGGATTAAAGATGAAAGATTAAATCAGACTCACTTTTTACTTCTCACTTCTCCCGTTTTTCCAGCTGCGCGAAGCCTCTTTCATTAAAATTTAAAATTCAAAATTTAACAAGCCGTCTCACTTATTCTCGCATATCGTATAGCTTTCCACGTCATCAACCCAGATATTGATATCTGCTTCGCTGGGGATGGAAAGCACAATCCTGCCGAAGACGGAATTCATATTCATGTTATCAGTGGTAATTTCCACTTCGGTCCATTCATCTGTAGGGTAGATGCGTTTAGAAAAGCGGTTAACCTGGTGGCTATCTCTGTCGAAAGTGAAGAAATAAAAGACCACGGGATCTTTGCAGGTTTTATTAGCTTTGATAAAGCAGCGGCAATAGTAGCTGCAGGTGGGATCAACATTGAAGGAATCGGAAGTAAGCTTGAACTGTTGTTCCGGTTTTTTAATTTTAAGGCTTTTTTCACCGGAATGCGATATCTGGTCATCTAAAAATATCTTATTACGGCAATCATCGAGGATGATCCAGCCAGCCGGCAGTTCCGAGCCCATATTATCCACAACTTCAAAGCCGGAGTTTTCGATCAGGTTCACTCTTTCCAGATATTCGTCTCTGGTAAAAAGATAGATATGGGTTCCGCAGCCACTCAGCAGAAAAAGCAGAGCGAGAAGCAAAACAAGCAACCTGAACTTAGCCAAAAAAACCTCCGATATTATTCAAACACGCTTCTTTCGGAAGCAAATTTCAAGATCACCCCTAATGCCAGCGTATTAAACAGGAGGCTCGTGCCACCATACGCAATAAAGGGCAGCGGTATGCCTGTTGCCGGCACCAGACCCATATTCATACCAATATTGACGAACATCATAATGCTGAGATTAGCAATAATTCCCACACTGGTGTAAAACATAAATCTGCGTTTCAATTTTCCCACATTAAGCACAATTCTATACAAAAACAAAATGTAAATACTTATAAAAATTAGGCAACCAAAAAATCCCAGTTCTTCACCAATCACGGAAAATATGAAGTCCGTGTGGTGTTCCGGCAGGAATTGCAGGTTCTTCTGGGAGCCCAAGAGAAAGCCTTTTCCGAACCAGCCTCCGGAACCGATGGCAATCTTGGCCTGGATAATCTGATAGCCGGAACCGAAAGGATCGTGCAGAGGATTTATAAAGGTCAATATCCGGTTTTGCTGATATGATTTCAGGCTGTTCCAGACGAAGGGAGTGAGAAAATAGAGCGAAGCGTTAAGTATGCCAACGAGACCGGCAATTAAGAGGTGCACTTTCTGGCGGAAGAAGTAAAGACCTAAAAGCAATATCCAGAGACTGAAGACATAAGCATTTACCGAAAACACAATACTGAGCAGCGGGCTGACCAGTATCACAAGATAATAAAAAGGCAGATCACTGAAAGCCAGAACGACAAGAATACTCATCACCAGGGTCATAGCAGTACCCAGATCGGGCTCTATAAAAATAAGCAGAACCGGTAATACGGCAGCGGCGGCAGTTCGCAATAACATCTGAATATGTGAAAGATGCTGTTCGTCCAGCAGTTTCGCAACAAGCATAATCGTCAGCAGTTTTGCCAGCTCAGAAGGTTGAAAGCCCAGGATGCCCAGGCTTATCCAGCGATGCGAGCCTTTAATAGCCGGGAGAAACAGAACCACTACCAGGGTCAGTAGAATTAATACAAATAGCGGGATGATCATAATTTCGATGAGCATATAAGGCAGTTTTAGCAAAATAAACAGAGAAATCAGAGAAATAATTACGAAAATAATCTGCCGGATATAGAAATTATTATGCTCTATAGATTCACCAATTTTAGTGGTGGATGCCGAATAGATCATCAGGACGCCAAAGACCATCAAAACCAGCAGCAGGAAAAGTAAAACGCGATCATATTCATTGCGTTTCCGGTAATTATTCATTTGATTCTCCCATTACCGGCAGCAGTTTCAGGTATTGTTCCGGGTCACCGGAGCGCAGTTTCTGATAGAAGTCAACAATCTTACCCGCCAGGGGGGCAGCAATGGTTCCACCATGCCCGGCATTCTCGACAAAGACCACAAAAGCAATTTCCGGTTCTTCCCATTGGGCATATCCGGCGAACCAGGCATGTGTAAGCTCACCCATGTGATTTTCCGCAGAACCGGTTTTACCACAGACAGTTGTCCCTGTGATCCTGGCACCGGAGCCGGTACCGTGCTGCTCATTAACCGTTCTATCCAGGGCATTCTGCAGGAAAGTAACAGTTTCCGGAGAAATAGACAGACTGCGTGCTTCATAATCAGATACTTTAACTCTTTCTTTATCAATATATCCTTCCAGAAAATGCGGTTGCAGCCAGAGCCCGTCATTAGCGAGTGCACTATAGAAACAGCAGAATTCCAGGGCAGTGATCAATAATTCACCTTGACCGATAGACAGATTTGCCTTGGGACCGATGATACCGGTATATTTTCCATAATTATCGCGATACCAGGCTTCATCCGGGAAAAATCCCGCTCTTTCCACGGGTAGATCTATTCCAGTTTTAAGAGTAAGATAGTTAGCCTTCGTAAATGCCTTCATCGCATCCAGATCGAGTCTAAGAGATAAATCGTAGAAATAGGTATCACAGGAAAGTTTGAGTGCATCCGAAAGCGCCAGTCTCCCATGACCTGTTTCCTGCCAGCATTTGAAATACCGGTTACCGATCTGAAAACCGCCATCGCAAAATGCCAGTTTTGTTTTTACGTTTATCACGCCACTTTCCAGTCCCAGAGCGGCTGTTATCGGCTTAAATATGGAACCTGGCGGATAAGTACCATTTGCAACCCGGTCAAGCATTGGTTTTGCCGGATCATTGAGCATTTCATTCCAGAGGCCCTGGCTGATCTCGCCGCTAAAAATATTGGGATCAAATTCCGGCATAGAGACATAGGCGAGAATACCTCCGGTGCGTACATCCATCACAATGACTGCTCCGTTTTTATTTTCCGGGAAAATTGAGCGGATATAGGTTTGCAGATCATTATCCAGAGTCAGGATGAGATCGACTCCTTTCCGCGCTGGTTTATAAAGGTTATGCTTGAGAAACTCCAGGTCTTTTCCGGTTGCGTCAACCTGAACCAGGCGGTAACCGTTTTTTCCACGCAGCATTTGCTCGTACTGTTTTTCCAGGCCATTTTTACCGATATTGCTATTCAAGGTGTAACCTTCTTCTTTCAGGGCTTCAAATTCCTGTTCACTCACGGGACCCACATGCCCTGTAAAATGATTGGGATATTCATAAGAGCGGGTATATTCGGAGATAAGGCGCAGAGATGGATATTCGTTCAAATGTTCCGCAATTTTAACCAGAGTAGAACGGTCGAGACCTTTTTTAAGGGGAATGTCATAATAACGGCGAAAGCGGTTTTTCCGGATTATCTCACGCACAGCAAGAGAATCAATATCAAAACTGGCACTGATAAAATTTGCCAGATTGCCCTTGTCTTTTAACTCACTCAGACGGAAATAAAGATTATCGCTAGAGCGGTTTATGGCTATCGGTCTATATTTACGGTCATAGATATTGCCCCGCATAGGATTGATATTAACAATTCTCACATAGTTATTTTCTGAAATTGTTAGATATTTTTCACCATTAAGAACCTGCATAATAAAAAGGTTTATTATCAGCACCGCATACATACCGGAGAGCAGAATTATCGGTACCCAGGGGGAAACGCGTTTTCGGTACATCAGTTATAGTTGACCCGCAGTTTATAGAGCAGCATCAGCAGGTAATAAAGAATCAATGAAATCAGGCTGTTGTAACCCGCAGTAAGTAGAAATCTGCCCAGAAAAACCAGAAATTCCGGTTTCTGGATAAAATAATAAATACCGAAAAAGAAATAGAAAACTATATTGGCAATAAGAGTAAGCAAAGACATCACCGGTAATCGAGGTTCCAGGACGCTGTTATGAAAAAGCATCGTAATCCAGCAGATCAGTAATAAAAGCAAAGCATTCATTCCCAGCGTCTGCGGCATCATCAGATCGTAACCCAGGCCTGTTAAAAAAATCAGCAGGTATGCCCATTTCTCTTCAATTGCCCAGCCCAGAAATATGGCATAAGCAATCAGAAAATTGGGCATGGCTATGCCAATTGCCAGACTGCTGCTTTTGAATATCTGCAGAAAGAGCAGGATTATTCCTAAAACAATAGTTCTGATCATAGCGCTCTGATCAGGCAAAGGGGAGTAAGTTCCGCCCCCTGACCCTGGGGATTACTTTTCATAACTGATTCCAGCATTTGTTTATCTACACCATAAGAACAGCCAATCACCCAGCAGCCGCCAATGTCATTAATATCCATCACAGCAATACCTACGCCGGTTGCTTTGCTGATGCGTTCCGCTTCCCCCTGAGGATTACTGGGTCCCTTAATTACGCAACTTTCATAAGGTGGCACGGGGGAAGTAGCAGCTGCATCAATCAGGGCAGCCTGCATTCCGGCTATGCGATAAAAATCACCTTTACCGCGTCTGCCCACAAACCTGCCGATTCCTCCCACCAGGGCAGCCAGCAGAATCCGGAAGATTCCGCATTCTTCAATAGCGCACTGCATGCTGCTTGGAGCCCGTAATCCTATGCCATAGGGCACCTTGGAAACAAACCGCCAAAGCAGACGTGCCCAGAAACCGGGCTTGATCTTAGATAGAGGTATTGCTCTGTCCTGCGTTATAGCCAGGGGACTTTCCGAAATACTCACAATGTCGCCAGGCTGCAAAAGGTTTCCCGCATATTCTTTAATGATCTCCTCCATCTCGTCACCAGGCTGCAGGATGCGTGTTTTAACCGGCTCCAGTAAATATTTTTTGCCTTTATATTCCTTAATAATCTGATTCATCTTGTATCTCCAGGTCTTCTTCAAAATTTTCTTTATTTTCGTAGAGAAGCACAATCAACGTTGTGAGTGCATTTATTTCACTGAACAGTTTAACTTCAGCCGAAATATTTACGTTATCATTCGTCTTTCTGATCACAGATATGGTACCAACCGGATAATATGCCGGAAATATCCGTGACAGATTCGATGTAACCACCGTATCACCGAGGCTGATTTCACTGCCCAGGCGGATCATATTCATATACACTTTTCCGCTCAGGTCTGATTCCAGCAGACCCTGCAGATGATTTTTATCCAGCATTACACCCAGTTTGAACTGGCTATGCGTTACGGGCAGCAGTAGTGAATAATTTTGTCCGACGGTAACGATTTTTCCAATAATGCCGGAAGTTCCTAACACGGGCATATTGCACTTGATACCCGTCATTCTGCCCTTATCGAGGATAAAATATTTTTGTCCGTAAACTCCGCTTTCTCCAACTACGTCTGCTATAACGTGTTCATAACCGGATGCCGTATAATTTATATTCTGCTTGCGAAAAAATTCCAGCTCCTGACGCAGTAGATTCTGCTCTATAATGCTATCTGCCAGTTCATTATGCAGATGCCTGTTCAGGTTTTTTAGTTCCAGTTGAGATTCCACCCAGTTCACGGAACTGATAAATGGATAATAGATTGTTTTACTTAAAAAATCCGCTTTGCGGTAACGACCCTCTTTACTACCTGCCAGTAACAGTATTCCCAGGATCAGATAGATGAGCAGATGGTAACTTTTTGTCAATTTTCTATTTTCTTGATCAATACTTCCCGGTATTCTTCCAGGTTATCCAGAATCATACCACTGCCCCTGACAACGCAGGTCAGTGCATCCGGCATTACATGAACGGGCAGATCAACTGCTTCCCGCAGTTTCTGGTCAAGACCCTTCAGCTTGGCCCCGCCACCGGTTAGAATTATCCCGCGTTCCGCGATATCGGCAGCCAGTTCCGGAGCAGTTTTCTCAAACAACCTTTTCACGGCATCAATCATCAGCATAACCGTCTCGTTAACCGCTTCGCGGATGTCGGTGGAATTTATCTCAATCGTTACCGGATAACCGGTTACGATGTGACGTCCCCTCACTTCCATGGTCAATTCTTTCTCCAGCGGATATGCGGAACCTATTTCCATTTTAATTTTCTCGGCAGTTAAAATACCAACATAAATATTCTGTTTCTTCCGCAGAAAATTGACAATTGCCACATCCATTTTATCACCACCCACGCGAATGGAACTATGCACTACAATATGCGAAAGTGAAATTACGGCAATTTCCGTTGTTCCGCCACCAATATCCATAACCAGATTTCCCTGTGGTTTAGTGATCGGTAAATCAGCGCCAATGGCGGCTGCCACTGGTTCTGAAACGAGATACACTTCCCGGGCTCCCGCATGCTGGGCACTGTCCCGCACAGCGCGCTTCTCCACTTCCGTTATTCCGGAGGGCACACAAACCAGCACCCGTGGTTTGATCAAAAACTTCTTACGCTGTGCCCGCAGGATCAAATCCCGCAGCATTAATTCCGTTACCTGAAAATCTGCGATTACTCCATCCTTCAAAGGCTTGATCACCCGCACTTCATCCGGATTCTTGCCCAGCATCTGCTTTGCTTCCTCTCCCATGGCAATTATCCTTCTATTATCTGTGCTAACGGCGACCACGGAGGGTTCATCTATCACAATGCCTACGTTCTTCTTGTAAACTAAAGTATTGGCAGTACCGAGGTCAATTGCTATATCATTTGAGAATATACTCATAAATTTCTTAAACATAATTTCCGCCTAAATTAAATATTCATCCCCTTACCATCAAAATGAATTTAGCTTTTTTCATGTCAAGCCATAAGTTACCAGCAGACAATATTTATCCGGAAGCCGGTGCAATCCTCATCCCTGCCAGAGATATTTTTTCAAATCAACCTTTCGCCCTCTGATAAATTCTATGCCTTCTGATTCCAGTAACGAACGGTGAAATTCCACCCATTCCATATCCCCGTAATCGCTGATTTCACCCCGGGCATTGATCACCCGCTGCCAGGGAACATCTGTTCCTTCCTTCAGATTATGCAGCGCATATCCCACCAGCCTGGCCTGACCCGGCAATCCGGCAATTTCAGCAATTCTTCCGTAAGTGCTCACTTTGCCACGTGGTATTCGCCGCACAACTGCATATATGATCTCATAACTTGACATTATTTTTTCTTTCATTATTCAATATCCTGCTTTTAATTCGACTCTGTTTCGCATTATTCCCGTTTCTGCATATTCATTCAATAATTTTGCCAGATGCTGCACGCGCAAAAGTTCCGTATCATAATTAGCAAAAGCACCTCCCCGGTGCGGACTCATCACTATATTTTCCAGTTCCTGAAACGGATAATTACCCGGATAGGTGTCGGTTCTTGCTTCACGTGATTGCGGATAATTATACCAAACGTCCAGTCCCGCACCAGCCAGTCGTCCAGATTGTAGTAATTCAAAAAGCGCTTTTTCATCGATTAAAACACCTCTGCCGATATTGACTATTATCGCATCAGCCGGTAATAATTCCAGCCTTCTCCTGTCCAGGATACCTTCCGTCTCATCCGTTAGCGGTAATGTCACCAGCAAAAATTCTGCCTGCGGCAATAATTGCTCCAGGTATGTTGAAGGATAGAGCTTAATTCCTTCAACCTCAATCTGCTGCCCAAGATTACGCCGCGTTCCCATAACCTCCATCCCGATTCCCCGGCATAATTTTCCCAGATAGCTGCCAACTGCCCCCATGCCGAGTATTAACGCTGTTTTACCATATATTAACCGGTTTGCCAGGCCCTCATAACGTGGAGTCCAGTTCCCTTTGCGCAAATACCGGTCTGCTATTACAATATTTTTGGCAGCTGTGAGCATCAGGGAAAAAGCCATTTCAGCTGTTGGTATCGCATTATGGTGAAGATTATGCAGTTCCACCTGCGGAAATTCTTTCATTAATTGCCGCGTCGGCAGCGGAATCCCGGCATAAGGCACCACCACTTTTTTTAAGTTTACAGCTTTTTCTAAAAACACTCTTTCCGGCACCCCCCAGATCAAGACATCATGAGCCGGTTTATCCGGGAAAGTAACATTCCACTCAATCTCAATTCCTCTCACAAGCAGACTCAGAAATTCCCGTCTCTGCCATTCCGCATAATCTCCGTAAATAAAAACCCGCATATTAATCTCCTGCCGGAAAAGTATCCCGGCAAAACTACCCGGCACCATTTTTGCTGGCAATTAAAAAACTTTCCTCTATTATTTTCTCTGTGCCACTTGGTAATATTTTAATTAGATAAAATGTTATTTCTTTGACAATGCCCGGCAATATATGTAGTTTGGAAAGTGGATAATTTTCTGGAGGTGGTGATGATAAGAGAACTTAAAGTGGTGAATCCGTATACACAGGCGGAACTTGGCCGGATACCCATAGAGGAGTGGGCGGAAGTGGACAAGAAACTGGCTGTTGCCCATAATCTTTTTTTAAAGCGTGATAACTGGCTGCCGGCTTATGAAAGAGTGGAGATACTCGAGCGCGTGGTGGCAATAATGCAGAATAGGGTGGAGGAATTGACGAAACTGTCCGCTTCCGAAGGCGGTAAACCTTATCAGGACTCCAAAGTAGAGATAAACCGGGCCATTAATGGTGTGAAGCTGGCAATAGCGCAAATTGGTAATTTAAAGGGAGAACAGGTGCCTTTGGGGCAAACGCGGTCATCGGTGAACCGGCTGGCATTTACCTTGCGGGAACCGATCGGGGCAGTAGTTTCAGTGAGTGCATTTAATCATCCTTTGAACCTGATCATCCATCAGACGGTGCCGGCAATAGCCGTGGGAGCGCCTGTTATCGTGAAACCGGCATCCACCACGCCACTATCCTGCCGGGCATTTATGGAAATTTTAGAGGAAGCAGGATTGCCATCAGGCTGGTGTCAAATGGTCATTTGTGATCAGGAAACAGCAGAAAGAATGGTCACAGATAGAAGGGTTAATTATTTTTCCTTCATCGGTTCGGGGGAAGTGGGATGGCATCTGCGTTCGCAGCTTGCACCCGGAACGCGGTGCGCCTTGGAGCATGGGGGCGTGGCACCTGTTATCGTGGCAGGAGATGCAGATCTCAGGGAAATGATCCCGGAACTGATCAAGGGCGGCTTTTATCATGCGGGACAGGTTTGCGTTTCCGTACAGAAAATATTTGTGAATGAAATGATCGTGAAAGAAGTGGCAGAACTGCTGGCAGAAAGTGCTGCAAAATTAAAGGTCGGCGATCCGCTGGATGCAGCAACAGAGGTGGGACCCTTGATCCTGCCTGCAGAAGTTGACCGCGTGGAAGCCTGGGTGAATGAAGCAGTGGAAATGGGCGCAGAATTATTATGCGGCGGAAGAAGGATTTCAGATGTGTGTTATGCCCCGACGGTGCTTTTGAACCCTCCGGCGGAAGCCAAGGTTTCGAAACTGGAAGTCTTTGGTCCGGTGGTCTGCGTGTATTCCTATCAGGAAAGAGAAAAAGTGATACTGCTGGCGAATTCGCTGCCTTATGCCTTTCAGGCGGCGGTATATACGCAGAACCTGGATATTGCGCTGGATACCGTGAACCGGCTGAATGCTTCAGCGGTGATGGTTAATGATCATACGGCTTTCCGGGTGGACTGGATGCCTTTTGGAGGTCGTGACGCTTCCGGAATTGGCGTGGGTGGTATTCCCTATTCCATGCAGGAAATGACGCGGGAAAAACTGGTAGTGATCAAGAGTAAGAGCATTAAGTGATTAATGATTAATGATGAAGTTAATAAAGGGCTGATCGAGTGATCAGCCCTATGCTATACTATTTTATCAGCAGCATTTTGCTTTTCAGGGTAATATCCTGAGCAGCTAAGGTGTAATAATATATGCCGCTTGACTGATTTGCGGCATCCCAGTTGAAATGATGAGTACCGGCTGCTGCATATCCGGAATAGAGAGTTTTAACAAGCTGTCCGCGACAGTTATAGATGTTCAGAGATATATCACCTGGCTGGGCAAGCTGGAAATTTATGCTCGTGCTGGGATTGAAGGGATTAGGATGATTACCGAGGAGAGCAACTTTCGTGCAGATATCATTATCGTCACCAGCAACATTTTCATAAACGAATTCGATGGATATGACTTCAGATATAGCGTCGGTATATACGGCAGAAACACCAGCAAGGTAGGTTTGTCCCGAAACAAGGTTATTAAACTGATAAGTGGTTTCTGTAACGTGGTCAACTGGCGCTGTCATATCATCAAGATAGAGATTATAACCATCCAGGGAACGGAGAGGAATGTCAGGTTCCAGCCATTCTAATATACCGGTGGTATTATCCACGATCAGACCAGCAGGCGGGAAGGGTACTTCCATAACTGTGACCGCAGCAGTATTTGATGGTAAGGAACAACCTTCGTCATGCACGGCTACCACGTAATATTCATAGATGATAAATTCATCAACGGAGTCTTCAAATTCTCTGGCAGCAGGATCAGATATCTCAGCCAGCAGCTCATCATTACGATACACCTGAAATCCTAACAGGGCGCGGTCATCAGGCATATCCCACTGCAGCGTAACGGTATATATATCAAGTTCGGCAGTCAGGTTCAGCGGAGCCGGCAATTCATTGGGTGGTCCGCCTATGGTGCCGTTATAATTGAATCTCTGGGCGAATATGCCGTTAGTACCTGAACCCCAGGAAACGATGAAAGAATTATTGGGAATATATCCCTCATCAGTCCAGCGGACATCAGTCAGATCGGGATGCAGTTTTTGGGTCTGCATATCGGAAATGATCAGTGTTTCATTCCAGACCAGGTTACCTTCACTATCCACTCTTTCTGCAAGTATCTGTTCATTAGTAAAACCACCCCAGGGATATACAGAATATATGACCGCAAAATCGTCTTCCAAAGGTCTTAATCCGATAATGGGACCGCCACTAGCCTGGAGGGGTGAAATAACCACGCCGGTATTTGTGTAAAGCAGTTCACCATCAGCATTGATCTTTTGTCCGATAATACCGGCAACATTTTGACCGGCATCGGTTTCACTCCAGTAAACGTAGATCATTTCTGTTTCCGGCTGATAAACAACAGCGGGATAAAACATCTGATTGGGAGCATGATCGGCAACGAGGACGCCATCATCAAAAAGGGCTGTACCGTCGGTAGTGATATGCTGCACGTAAGCACGGGTAGTGTTTTCCGAAAAACGGTCATCATACCAGGCAAGAACGGCACCGCCACTGCCATCCGTAGTAAAGGAAATATCCTGAGTCCAGGCGGATATGCCAAAAGCATCACTGACAACGGCAGGGCTATCCCACACGGGATTTCCTTCCGCATCATATTTTTGCAGATAAATTGCCCGGTCAGGAGCCCAGAAAGGTCCCGTATTAACGTAATACTTCAGCAGAAAATTTCCTTCGCTGTCATCATTAGTAGCCGGGATCAACTGTGGCCAGTTACTGGTATCCTGGTAATCAATAATGATCGGCTGATCCCAGGTTAGGTTGCCGGTCGGCGAAATGCTGATCACCTGGATCAAATAGTCATCAGCCCAGGCATAGATACAGTAATTATTTTCTGTAACTGTCACTTTTGGGGCAACGTTAAACCCGCCGTTGGAAAGATTGATGCCGTCATCTCCCCAGAGGAATTCACCATCCGGTGAGATTTTATAGGCGATGATATCAAGCTGGTCTTCATTTACTCTGATATCATTGATCGCCATGATGGCATTACCTTCCAGATCAACGGTCATATCCCAATCCGTGAGCCAGGTCATTTGAGTGTGATCGCTGATCAGGATTCCGTTCTGTTCCCAGACTTCATTACCTTCTGCATCCAGATATTGCAGACGCATATTGTAATTACCCGTTGAGTTACTCCACCAGCCAAAATAGCATGAACCATCGGGGAGCTGGGCATTTTTGCATATAGTCTGATCACCGCCCAGATTCGAAATCTGGTTATTGAATTCGGGATCAGTACTCCACTGGGCAGATAAAAGAATAACTGCCCCAAGGAAAATTGATAATATCACTAATTTTCCCATATTTACCTCCTGTGAATTATTATTTTTTTTAAGACCTATTACTATTTTAAGGAATCTAAATGACAAACAGGAAAAGTATCTTCTTCCACATGTATCCTGTCTGCCTTTGCATCCTGCTATCTGCTTTTTTTACCAAAAGCACAATATCTTGTTCTTCTCTCATTCCAGCGAGAAATAAATTCACTTCTTTTCATCTTAACCTCCATATCACAATATGACTGTATTAATGCAAAAAGTGTGCCAAACCGTAATAACGCTAAATATAAGGAGTTATGTAATTTTAATCTTGTCCTGTTGTTCGCAGGCGTTCGGCAGACTGTTCGCTGGCGGACACCTGAATATGCGAAGATGTGAAATTGTGCAACCTCGGTTGCCGTGAATCGTGAGTCGTGAGTCGTGAATCGTTTTGAGATAAGATCCGTATGGATATGTTAGTTATTTTTCAGTGCTTTTCAGTGCCTTCAGTGGTTAATAAGAAAATAGCGGGTTATGAGATGGCCTCATTCAGTATCAGACAAACCGGGGGGAGGATCATCATTTGCTGAGTATTACCATTTTATCTACGGCTGCCGCCGCAGGCATTAGCGGGAGCTAATGCACTCCAAATGAGCCTTCACTGTGCTCAGGAGTGAGGAGTTAAACGTGAGACGTGAGAAGCAAATGGGAAGAAGAGTAGTAATGTAAAATGTAAAATGTAAAATTCATTTATCACCTGCAAGGGAGTATTGCAATTTAACTCATAACCCATCACTCTTAATCCATAACCCATAAAATTTAAACGAACATTTAACTCATTTCAAAACTTTCCTAGTAAATCTTCCAGTATTAACTCTCAATCACCCTTTTTTCCCATTTTTTCTCACTTAAAACACTATATTAAATCATCTTAAATACATTTTCCGCCCTAAAGGCAAGCAAGGAGAGACTAAGCTGAGGCTTTTTGATCCGAAAAAATATATTGTTGCAGTTATCTTCCTGAATTAGAACTATTGTTATAGTTTACTTTTATCAATTTACCGGATCTTTTTCTTATCATTCATTTCAGGTTTTGAATATTCCTGCTCCATAAGAGTGAATGACGGAAAGACTAAAGGACGGAAAGACAGGTGAATGAATCCAATCTTGTACGCGTTTGGAAGATTACTTTTTTACCTTTGGCAACTCGCCTACTGAAGGATCCGGACAATATGGTTGATGATCTTTATGCCACGAGGTTTTATAATATTAAAGACGTAGATCAAACTTTCCAGTTTGATATAAAATGCTTAATCTGGAAAGATTAAGCTACAAAAGGATTGACGACAGATAATATTCTGATGAATAGTGGTTTCGTGATTCGTGAACGGGAAATGATGATGATGAGATTGACATTGGAGAAGTAATGGATGATTTGGAATTAAGCAAGGAAAATCAGGCAAGCAATGTAAGTGGAAGGATGTATGGAAACAGCTAAAACTTTAGTAGATTAACCTATAGACCGTCAGAACATATTCAATAACCAGTTTGCTCTCTCTGAAATAAATAATGCGCTTGGCATTAAAGGAATATTGTTTGAAGACTGCTATCTATTCAGCAAAAAGCAGATAGCCGCATATTATGAAGTAAGCGAGAGGACAATAGATCGATATCTGGATAAGCATAAATCTGAGTTGTATCAAAATGGTTATAATGTTTTGCGAGCTAAACGATTGCAGATTTTCAAATTAGCTGTAAAAGAATCCTTTGTTAGAGACATTGATGTCGTTAACATGGAAATAGACAGAAAATCACCTTTTCTGGGAATATTTGACTTTCGATCTTTCTTAAACATTGGAATGCTTCTGGTTGAAAGTGAAGTTGCCAAAGAGCTCAGACAGACGATACGGGATATAGTAATAGACACGATAAATCAGAGAACAGGAGGCGGGACAAAGTATATTAACCAGCGAGATAGAGATTTTGTGATAACCTATTTTAAGAATGAGAATTACCGTAAGGATTTTACCGATGCTTTAAGGGATTATGTAGCTATGGGAAATTTCAAATATCCTTATTTTACTGACAAAATATATAAAAGTATATTCCGGGAGAAAGCAGATGAATACCGGAAGATATTGAGACTGGAAGCAAAGACAAAGATTACAGCACACTGTGGAGAATAAGAGTGTAACAAAATGAATGATATTTTCAAGTCTTTCTTTAAAGGAATGCAGCATCAAAGGAATTATTAATGTCACATAAAATATTGTACTTATTAGTGTTGTTCATTATTTTTCTAACGGGATGTGATCCCATTGCCAGTGTAGAAGATAAGAATCATATTGTTTCTTGTGATATATACAAAATTAGACAGATAAATGATGAATCAGAAACCATCTCCTATAAAGTCTTTGGCAAATTGACAGTCAGAAACAATACAAATGAAGATTTTGAGTTAGATTTTAAAAAATAACTTTAATTATTAATGGTAAGAAATTAGAAAATTTGTATATGGATTATATTGCATCTAGAGTTGAAGAATTTAAACGAGCCATCATTAAACAAAATTCTGTTCAATACTACTATGTATATTGGTTATTCAAGTATCAAATAAATAAACGTAATGATAATTACAATTTTGAGCTTAATATTGATTAATTCTCCTCTTTCAGGATGACTTAATTAATTGGATCAAAGGAGAATGAAAACAATGTAGATGTTGAAAGGGAGGATACTTGAATCCTTCTTTCTGAACGATTGTTGACCTTACTTATGAGTATTATGGCAATAGACTCATCAGCGTTGATGATGCCTGTTTGTTGGATTATGAAACGTAGTTCAAACTTTCCAGTTTGATCACAAAATGCTTAATCTGGAAAGATTAAGCTACAAAAGATTGAAAGCAAATTCTAAATTAGTGAACAGTAATCGGTGATCAGTGATCGGGTGTATCTGCGGATAAATGTAAAATTGAAGATTAACGAGGAATGTTTTAATTGGGTGGAGCGGATGAATTAAATCGTTATTCGTTAGTCGTGAATCGTTTTGAAGAAAAAATCCTTGTGAATCGGTGTGATCCGTGGCTAAAATTGCGTTTTCTCTTTGCACCAAACTCACTTTGTTCGCTTTGGGGCAAGGAGGGCAGGGAAGGTTATGAGTCGTGTTCATTCCCCATGCTGAGAACGGTGAACGTCCACTTGCCGGGATAGTTGTTGTTAATCATTTTTAGAAGATTTTTTAACCACGGACGGCACAGATGAGGAAAAACATTGATTCTATTCGGGTTGTTATCTTTTTCTTATTTCCGTGTGGTCAGTGTAGTCCGTGGTTTAAATTGCGTTTTCTCTTTGCACCAAACTCACTTTGTTCGCTTTGGGGCAAGGTTTTCTTAGTCGAGTTCGAGGATGGTGGTGGAGATCGGGGAAACGGTTATTTCTTTATCGATGTGAGTTGCCTGTTGTTTCCTTTGTTCAAATTCGTCATCGAAGATTATTTTCCAGATGCCTTCCGGCAGTTTTATATTAACCGGCAGAAGCTGTGGATTGTGGATAATCAGGAGGTCAGTTTCGATATTTTTCCCGCTGATCAGATATGCTATAACTTCGGGTGGAACGCCATCAGTGATCAGAAAAATCCGGTCACGGATCTCTGCCGCGGTTGGCAGTCTGAAAGCCTGATAGTTCTTTCTGATTTCCAGTAACCTTTTGATGTATTGGAAGAATTCGTAATAAGCTGCTTTACGAGCCCAGTCTATCTGGTTAACCTCATCGCCGGCACGATAGGAATTACGGATATCTTCTTCGGGAACCCCTGGAACGCGTTTAGTGCGCAGGAATTCGGAGCCGGCAGTGAGAAATGGTACACCTTGAGAAGTGATGACAATGGCGAGACCCAGTTTAGCCATTTTATGGCGGGTTTCTTCATCTACCTCAGGTGTGCTGCGCAGGAGTTTATCATACCAGGTGTAATTATCATGGGCAGAGACGTAGTTGATGGTTTCTGTGGGTTGAGCAGTAAAATTATCAATACTGCCGAAAATGCCTTTGATAACTTCATCTTTGAGAGCATTAGCGCCCATCGCCCAGCCTTTGGCGATTCCATCGGTATCTCCGCGCAGGCTGTCCCTGAAATCATCGTTAAAGACGGCAAATCCTTTGTTTTTCTGAGTACCTTTAATGGCGGGTTTCTTTAAAGGAGACGCACCGCCAGCCCAGGGTTCGCCGTAAATAAGGATGTCTTTTTTCAATTTCTTGAGTTCTTTAACGACCATTTGCATGGTTTTCAGGTCAATTAAGCCCATCAGGTCGAAGCGGAAACCGTCAATCTGAAATTCCTGCGTCCAGTAACGCAGGGAATCAAGAATATATTTGCGCACCATGACTTTTTCAGAGGCAATTTCATTACCGCAGCCAGAGCCGTTGGTATAATGTCCGGCACGGTCCATGCGGTAGAAATATTCCGGCATGAAGGTATCAAAGACGGAGAAGGGTGCTCCAACGTTGGCAGTGTGATTATAAACCACGTCCATCACGACCTTGAAACCGTTATTATGCAGATGCATGACCATTTCTTTGAATTCAAGAAGCCGGCTGGCATCTGCGGGGTTGGTGGCATAGCTGCCTTCAGGAACATTATAAGCATAAGGATCATAGCCCCAGTTACGCAATTTAGCAGGGTCTTTACCTGTTTCATCCACCGTGTTGAAATCAAAAACCGGCAGAAGCTGTATGACGTTGACGCCAAGCTCTTTAAGGTGTGCCAGTCCGATAACAACTTTTTTATCTTCTAACTGTAGTTCGCCAGACCAGGTGAGACCGAGATATTTTCCACGGTATAATTCATTACCCTGCCATGATTCAGCAATGGAGAAATCCCGAATGTGCAGTTCATAGATAACAGCATCAGCAGGCGAATCAAGGAAAGGCTGTTTTTGTTCTTTCCAGCCGTGCGGATCTGTTTTCGCCTTATCAAATATCAGGGAACGGGTACTATTCGTGGCAAGTGCGCGGCTGTATGGGTCGATCTGCTGCCAGGTGGCACCATCAATAGTGATTTCGTAGAGATAGTAATAATTCTCCCAATTACCGGGAACCTCGGCAATCCAGACACCTTTTTCAGCCCGGGACATTTCGATTTTTTGATAAGGCTGCTTTGATCCGGCATCCTGGAAAAGGAGAAGCGACATTTTATCCGCTACCGGACTCCAGAGTCGGAATACTGTTGCCTGCATTGACCAGGTGAAACCGAGGTCGTCTCCGGAGTAATAGTATTCCCGTTGATTAAAGATATCGCGGTTGATGAGAGCTATCCTGTTATGTTTCTGAAAGGTGAGATAATACATGATATCCGGCAGCAGGGAAGTTTTGGTGTGCAGTTCCAATTCAATACTGCGAAACCCGAAAGTATTATGCTTGAGGATGAAACGCACTTTCTCATCGCAGAATATGTACCCCTTGGCGAGGAAAGCCCCGGGCTCTTCATTAACGACGAGATTTGCTTCTGCGGGATACCAGAGATAGCTGTTTTCAATGAATTTAAACTGTTTACCCATGACCCTGCTGCGCGGCAGGTCACAGAAATAGTACTGATCATTTTTATTCCAGTGGAGCTTGCCTTCAGGCTGCACTTTCCAGTCGAAGAAATCTCCGGTAAGGTAAAGATTGCGAGGTTTTGCCTCCAGGGCAATGATCTCGACGGGGCTGTCATGTTCATCGGTAATAGCGAAACAGGCATCATCAAAAGAGCGGCATTCCGCAGTCTGCGAAAGAGTAACCCGCACCAGTGATGAACCATCTATGTAACCTATAACAGGATACTGCAAATTTCATACCTCACAATAAACTTATTGATCCTGTTTCTGCGGAGCAAGTCTAATTCTGTCAATAATAAAGGCAAATTCAAAGGCGATGTCGTTAAGATAATCGAATCTGCCGGAAGAGCCGCCATGCCCGGCATCGGAGATTTTCAGGAGCAGCAGATTATCATCGGTCTTTAATACCCGCATTTTAGCACACAGCTTTGCCGGTTCCCAGTAATTAACGCGCGGATCCCAGAAACCGCCTAATAATAGCGTATTAGGATAATCCTGGGATTTCACATTATAATAGGGACAGTATGAATACATATATTCGAATTCTTCTTTGATCTGCGGATTGCCCCATTCCTCATATTCGCTGACGGTTGCCGAAAGTGTGGGATCAAGCATGGTATTCATCATATCCACGAAGGGTACATCACCGACGACAACTCCAAAAAGATCAGGGCGCATGTTATTAACGGCACCGATGAGGAGACCGCCGGCGCTGGCACCTTCGATGACAAGCAATTGAGGTCTGGTGTAATCATTATTTATTAAAAACTCGCTGACCGCGATAAAATCTGTAAACGTGTTTTTCTTATGCTGCATTCTGCCTTCGTCATACCAGCGTCTGCCCATTTCACCACCACCTCGGACGTGGGCAATTGCCCAGCTATATCCACGATCGAGCAGACTAAGTTTGGTAACGGAAAAATAGGGATTACTGTTATCACCATAAGCGCCGTATCCGGTGAGCAGCATGGGGTGCGTGCCATCAAGCGCAAAGTTTTCGACATTATAGACAATGGAAATGGGTATCTGTTCACCATCGGGAGCAGTTGCATATAGTCTCTGGGAAACGTATCTGCCAGGCTGATAATCATTAACCTGCTGTTCTTTGATTATCTTCTGCATTTTATCGGAGAAATTATATTCGAACTGCTGCCAGGGCGCTTCCATTGATTCCACCAGGTAGCGGAAACTGGCGCTGTCATATTGCGGCATAGTACTGGAATACAGCTTGGCGGTAGGATTCGGAGGGTTGATGCTGTAGTCTTCGTTATCTTCAAAACTGATGATACGGATGCGGTCCTGGTAGTTTTCAGTTTCATAAAGAACCAGATGGGTTTTAAAGACATCAAAATTGAAGCTGATATTCTGCCGGGCAGGGATAAATTCCTGCCAGTTTTCCCGGCTGGGATCAGCATCACTGACGCGCATAAGTTTATAATCCGGGGCATTTTCGTTCGTACTGACCAGAAATTCGTTTTCGTGATGCGTGAGATAATACTGGATATCCGGTCGGCGTGGTTCCACGAGACGGGGTTCTGCCCGGGGATCATCAGCCGGAAAAAATCTCATTTCCGAGCTGGTTTTGGAAGAAGTGCCGATGATGATGAATTTACCGCTTTTAGTGCGATCCACATAGGCATAAAAAGATTCATCCGGTTCCTCATATACCAGATCATCTTCTGAAAAAGCGTTGCCCAGGGTGTGACGCCAGACTTTATCAGTTCTGCCGGCTTCATCAATCGTGCAGAAGAAAATGGTCTTATTGTCATTTGCCCAGCAGATATCGTCCACCATATAGAGACTATCCGGCAGCAGATTACCGCTGACAAGGTCTTTCACGTAAAAAGTATAATTTTCGGAACCATCATAATCAGCCAGATATGCCAGCATTGTTTCATCCGGCGAGATCTTCAGGTTATTAACGTTAAGATATTCCCTGCCGGCAGCCAGTTTATCCACGTCCAGATAGATATTTTCAGGATTAGCAAGTGACAGGTATTTACGGCAGTATTTCCTGTATTGGGCATCTTTGTCTTCGCGGGAATAATACCAGTAGTTTCCCAGTCTGTAGGGAACCGTGATATCTTCATCAGGAATACGGTTGCGAAATTCCTTGTAAAGAGTGTCCTGTAAACCCAGCGAAGAATATGTCATCATTTCGGTATATTTATTTTCTTCTTCCAGGTATGCCATAACCTTTGGGTCAGTGCGCGCTTTATCTTTCAGCCATTGGTAATCATCGGAAAGCTGAGTGCCATGTAGTTCAAAAGTATAGGGATTGCGTTCTGCCTGCGGTGCATCTATTGCCTTAAGCTGCATAAAAACCAGTAAAATTATAATAAACAGATAAATTTTATTCCTCATTAACCTAAATCCTTTTGTCTTTTTAAGGTAGCTCAATGCAATATTTGTTCCTCTTTTAAATCTTCTTGACGTGAATATGAATTGACCGGTTAATGCAATTATGAAATTAAAAAAGTTACAGATAGTAATCATATTTTTCCTGGCATTAACTGCCGGTTGTTCACAGCAGCACAGCCTGTATAAGATCGATATTATCAAACGCGAAGGCATCTCTGCCAGGATAGAAGACGTAATTGGAGAATATCCGCAAAATAAAGCGCATTGGGGCATAATTGTGCAGAATGAAGCCGGTGATAAGCTATATTCCCTGAGCAGCGAGCAGCTTTTTGTGCCTGCATCCACACTGAAACTGATCACTGCTGCCACGCTCTGGAACACCCTGGGACAGGAATACCGGATCCCTACGTTTATTGGATATAATGGTTTTACCAATAATAACATCCTGTTTGGTGACCTGATTGTGACCGGAACCGGCGACCCTACGCTGGACAAGCGGCACTGGCGCGACCCGGAGAATGTGTTTAAAGCCTGGGCAGATTCGCTGCGTATGCATGGCATCAGCGAAATACGCGGCGATGTGGTGGGAAATGACGATCTTTTTGAAGAACAGCATCTGGGTTATGGCTGGGCCTGGGAAGACCTTTCATTTCCTTTTTCTGCGGAATTCGGTCCACTGATGGTAAATAATACCACTGTCGAGATCACACTGCTGCCACCGCAAAATAATACTAAGGAAATCACCTTTATTGATAATCTCCCCTTTCCATATTTGAATTATGAAAACCTGATCACAGTTTCTGACACACTGGAAGAAGGAGTGCATGCCCGGCGCTTAACAGGATTAAATATGGTAAGTCTTTTTGGAAAATTCAATTCAACCTCAGGAGCTGCCAATAAATCAGTCACGGCTTCTAATCCAACACTTTATTATGCCAGTCTATTGAAATCCATACTGGAAAATAATGGCATACTAATCAGCGGTAAATCCCGTGATATTGATGAACTGACGGAAAAACCGCAAACAATAACTCCCCTGTTTACCTCATATTCGCCACAACTGCAATACGTGATCCGGGAATTTCTGCAGGATTCCAATAATCAGGCGGGAGAAGCTCTACTGCGTACGATGGCCTGGCAGGAAACGGGATACGGTTCTTTTGAAAACGGTAAATTGTATGTGGAAGTGTATTTGGAAACTCTGGGCATTTCCAGGCTTGATTATAATTACAAAGACGCCTGCGGGCTTTCACGTTATAACCTGCTGTCTCCGGTAGTCTTAAATAAAGTGCTGCTGGCAATGCAGAATTCACCGGAATGGGAAAAATGCCTGCCGCAACCCGGGCTGCCAGGCACTCTGGAAAAACGATTGAATGATCTCTCACCAGAAATATATGCTAAAACCGGTTCCATGAGCGGGATAAGCTGCCTTTCCGGCTATCTCTATAACGGAAATAAGAAACTTGTCTTCTCAATTATGGTAAATAACTATAATAATCCGCAGAAAGCTTCCGAGTTAATTGATCAAATAATCTATCTACTAAACAATTAAACTCACATACGCAAAAAATTAACTTTTTCATCATTGTATCTGTTACCTGACAAAATACATGAAAAATGATTATCAGGGTTGGTCTTTCTGGTAGTTAAGGGGGAGCAGTTCTTCAAATCGTGATTTTTGCAGGTTTCTTTTAAATTTTGTGGATGTGAATTCATCAGAGGCTGGAGTAACGAAGAATCTTCCTTCTGATTTATAAACAATTCTCCAGATGTTGCCAGCGAGTAAAAAGACGCTGTCAACGTTGCCGTTTACTTCTCCGATATACGCTTTAATGAGAATATTGATAACCTTGTAAGCTTTAGTGTCAGGAATATTGGAATGAATTTTACCCATATCTCCAAGATTCATGAGATTTGTGGAGGCAAACCAGAAACAGTTTCTGTTCTTTATCCAAGTCAGTATTTCCAGATGATGAAGAATATTGATAATAACCTTTTCATCACAAAATTCTTTCAGAAAATCTATCAGGTTTATTTCAGCAAAACCTTGAGGATCAGCATAAAGCAGCGAAAAAATCTGCTGAATGATCACGGCATTGTCGAAGTGATAGCTACATTCTTCCAAATAGCCCTTTTCTGCGGCATGCAGCATTGTTTCCAGCATTCTTTCTTCACTATCATATTTGCATAAACCAAAGGTGCGAATGGTTTGTGAGCGCCTGTTACTTCTGCCGATTCTTTGTAATAAAGCGGAACGACTCCAGGGAACTTCCGCAAGAACTACGGCATCAATACTTCCGATATCCACACCAATTTCCAAAGTCATAGTGCTCACACAGATACCATAATAATTCTGTTTCATAAAGCTTTCTGCTTCGTGACGGATCTTAGCGCTTAAACAGCCATGATGTGCCACCACCAGGTGGTCACCCCACAGTTTTTTACAGTCGTTGGCACAGTTTTCCACGCTGACTCTTTTATTGCAGAAAATGAGTATCTTTTTTAGATCCTCAGCGTTAGCATATTCACGGAGTTCTTCAAAGCTGGAGATATTAGTGTGATGAATGGTGCGACTGCCTGGAATTTCAATGATTTCCATATCCTTAGCATAACGGGAAGCGAGCTGCACAGGATCGGCAACAGTAGCAGAAAGCAGATAAATATTCAGGTAATTCTGAGAAATCATTCCGGCGCGTTTGATCAAAACCCGAAGCTGATCACCGCGATATGTATTATCCAGGAGGTGAATTTCGTCTAAAATGAGGGCTTGCAGGTTTTGCAGGCACGATTGATAGCGGCAAAGAATGGAGTCGAATGATTCCGGCGTAGTAATTAAAATATCCGTAACTTTCTCGGGATTAAATTGCGGCTTATCACCTGTTTTAACGGAAACAGAGATGTGCAATTCCTTACATAATTCTTTCAAACGAAAATTCAGGTCATTTACTAAGGCTTTGGTCGGCGATATATATATTATAGAAAGCCCCTGCCATTCTTCGGACAGCAATCTTTCCAGTAAAGGAACAATTACCGCTTCCGTTTTTCCACTGGCAGTTTGAGAAATCAGCAGAGCATTCTTCTTTTCCATTATCAGCGGAATAGCTTTCTTTTGAATATCCGTCATTGCGGCATATCTGCTGAAAAAGACAGTCCAGGTATTTTTTAAAAGTTTTCTCAAAATCAGCCGGCTATTTTAAAATATCCTCAAACGATATTTGCGGATTAAAACGCAGAATGTCAAGGGCTTCCACGCAATATTTGATAAAAAGCCTTGTTCTGAGCCGGGGCAGTTTTTTAAAAAGCCTGTTCACCACCTCGTCACTGACTTCGAAACCATAGGCAATTTTATAGAACTGCGCCACATTATAAGTGATGGTCAGCAGATCATCATTTCTTAGCATTTGTAGATCTATCATATTGGTATGTTCCTGCACCGGAGTCATGGCAAAGATCACTTTCAGGTTAGAAGGATATTTCCAGGCATAGCGCAGGGGATTATTGCGGGGAAAGCCACAATAAATCAAACCGGTTTTATAGCCTCTTTTCTTGTCGGTTGAAATCTTTTCTTTGAGTAAAGTTTCCTGATTTTCTGCCAAAGCAATGATCCCATTCAGGAAACTGGCACCGGTTTCGGACTGATATTTATAAGTAGCTTCATCAATATGCTCCGCTTCATCAAATAAGATAACCAAACCTTTTAGATTCAACAAATTGGCAACAGCCCAGGAAAGGGCATTAATTACATAGCTATAAAGATTCGCTGCCGTGCCAACCTGTGACAAAGATGGTTTAAACCAGTTATGTTCGCCCTCGATCCATTCCCATATCTTTTCCTCAGTGATAGCCTTCCGTTTATTCGTAGTATCCTGATTTCTTTGCTCAAACTGAGTAAATTGTGCTAGAAATTCCTTAAAATAGAGATGCGTATCGAATATTTCCGGATCATGCAACCGCAGATAGCGTAATACATCACGAAATCCGAGAACCTTGCCTTCAAAATTGCAGCGGAAGTTTTTCACAATTTCGCGATAAATCTGATAAGGTTTAAAAAATGGATTTTCCTCCAGACCAATTTCCACCGTTGCCGTTGCCCAGTCGTTTTTTAATGCCCATATCTGGGTATATTCCAGTAAATGTGATTTCCCGCTGCCATATTCGCCCCGGATAAAAAGAGAACCCTTTTTATCATTTTCGAACCATTTAGTGAGCGCTTTGATTTCCTTATCTCTGCCAATAGTAAAATTTTCCAGGGAATCATGAGGTACAATACCGAGCCTCAACGCTTCTATCGCTTTTCTTGCCCGGAATTGATCTTGCGGAATTTTGCTGACATGCAGCTTGTGTTTAGGTAATAATTGCGGTTCTGTTAGAAGGGTTACTTCATCACGTCTAATCCAGCGCATAATCCCATTGGCAAATTCAGTATAGAATTCAAAACCGCCATAACGCTGTTTACGGACGATGCCACTACCGTAGTATTTATGCTCTACTTTTATCATATTATGTTGCTCAATCACATATTGATGTCTTCGGGAATGAGCGAACTACCGGATTGACGCATTTTGTGAAAGGCCGTGATAATGCTTTTGACAAAAAGTCTTTTGTAGCCGGTTTCCAGCTTTCTCTTATAAGCCTCCGTGGCAATATTCAACAGAGTTTCATCCAATGTTTTTTCGTTAAATGAAATTTCATAAGCAATTTCATAGGTTTTGGCTAATTTATGCCCGATATCTTTGAGAAGTGTGATGGGTTCGGTGGGAATTCTGTTCAGATATATCTTGGCACCTGTGGGATTGATCTCGATGTCGAAAATTGTGGATAGCCTCTGGCGCAGTGCTTCATAGATCAATGTTTTACCTTCCAGAAAGTTCTCATCGGTCACGGCATAAAACCACATCGTGCTCTGGAAATTGGTGTGTCCGCATTCATCAATTAATTCCCGCAGGTTATTGAGAAGAGTATTTTTCTGAGAAGAAGACATTGATGGCGTCTGTTCCGCTTCATCAAGCAGGACAACTAAACCCGTATAACCGATTTCCTGTATCCATTCTATCAAAGACCGGATCATTTTGAAGGCATTGCTTTTATCCAGTTTTTCAAATATCTTGAAATTCTTCAGCATATTTTTGGGTGGATTCTCACCGACCAGCCACTGAATAATCAGGGAGAAATCATCTTCTCTTTTTTCCACCAGACTCAGGAATGCTTCTTTGAGAGCATTGCGAAAGCTGTTACTTTCGTAACTATCAAGGGATGAGGCATATCTGATCAGTTCATCAATAACGGCATCTTCTTCCGTATTGGCAGCTATTTCCTGGTATTTTTCATTATACCATTTTTTGATCACTGCTTCAATGCCGCGTTCGTGCCCGGAAAGTAACTCATCCGGCGTCTGGGGATAAATCAGATTTGCCACAATGGACTTATAGACCTGTTGTAATTTGTGAAAGGGCGTCTGCTCAGGATTCAAAGGTATATAGGCTGAAATATAATTATGCTCCCAGGCTATTTCCCGCACAGAAAAGAGAAAATGCGTCTTACCTTCCCCATAAATGCCTACAACCATCTTGAAAACAGAACCACCATCTCGGATATACGTTTTCAGATATTCATTTTCAATAGTATTCAGGTAAACTTCAAGACCTGCGGAGAAATATTGAAAACCATATTCAGGTGGATTGCCCTGACTGCCTACGGTTTCAATGATCTTACGTGCCACAAACTGGGTCAGTAAGTCTTTGCTTTCCATTGTTTAAATCTCCTTAAATGTGATATGAGAAATATAATCTCCATTCCCCAGTAAATCTGTGGGAATCCAAAGGAAATTAGTCCTGTTTTTTGTATATGCCCGCGTGGCAGTGATCAGGTTCAGTTCATAGCCTTCGATAACACGTTCCGGCAGACGAAACATATCGAAACTGAAAAAGGTTCTTTCATAACCCAGGAAATTGTTTTTGGATGGATTCAGATAAAACTTCTTGGGCTGGATCAGATATACAAATTCCTTCAAAACATCAGAAATGGGCACCCGCGTTTTATCTTTGCCGATCTGCCGTTCAGAAGCTGCTTTATAGGCACTGAAGAGTTGCGCCAGAAATGTCTCGCTGTCAAATTCACGTTCCATGATTTTCTTCTGCGCTGCTGCCAGTTTTGTGACTACTGCTGCCGGATTTAAACGGCAACTCACTACGTTTTCCTGCTTATTACCATACCAGATAATCACTTTCAAGTTATCCAGATCAAGTTCCAGCGTAAAAACCGAAACCATCAAACGCGAACTATCTCCTCGCAATGTAAAACCAGCTTCTGCAAGTACGTTTTCCAGTTCTTCAAAGAACATTTTCTTTGCTTTAATTTCCCAGTCTGGTATCTGTTCCTGATAATTCTGAATTGTAGAGGCAATTTCCTCTTTCAAAGGGTCAATTAAACTGCTGGTAGTTAATTTTTTTGTTACCTTTTCAACTTCGATTTTAATTTTATGCAGATTGTTTTCCGGAAATTCCATAACTTTTTCCAGACTTCTGAGAGATGCCAGAATACTCTGGATATTATTTTTTTCTTTTGCAAGGGTGCTGAGCAAGCTTTTAATCTCTTCCATATAATATATCCTTTTTTTTATACCACGCCGTAATTCGTAACATAATGTCAAGCAAAACCAAATCTCAGGTTCTCAGATTTATGTGATTAAAACTTTTCCAGCTCCTCGAACTGCTGCCGGTATTCTTCTTCTTTTTCGCTATCCCCGAGTTCATGATACATATCCGCAATTTCATTCAGCATTTCCGGGAAAGGATTATCGAGTTCCACGCTTTCCAGCAGGTATTTCAGAGCTTTTTTCCATTCATTCTTATCCTGATGATAAAAAGCCAGGTGCATATAAGGTTCCCAGTTATCCGGGTCGAGTTCGGAAGCTCGCAACCAGCAGTTACGGGCTGCCTCCGCTTCCTTATTCTCAATATGCGCAATCCCTTTACTTATCCAGGCGTCGGTGAAGTCAGGGTCAAGTTCCAGTGCCCTGGCGTAATTCACGATCGCCAGAGGATAATTTTCATCATTAAAGTATACCTCACCTTTCAGATATTGCAGTTCCGAATTATTGGGATGCTGCAGCTCTGCCCCCGAAATTAACTGTAGCGCTTTTTCGTAATTTTCTTCTTCAATTAGAATTTCAATTTCTTCAAGAATATCTTCGAGATCTTTCATTTTACTTCCTTTTTTAGGGTTCAACAGTCTGGGTTTTCCAGGTTTTTCCCATATTATTGATGTGAACTGAATTTTCAGTATTGGGTAATGAGATAGTCGCTTCAAAGGTTGAAGTTGTGATTTCAATAAGAGGAGGCCACTCAAAAATGCCATGATCAATGTCCATCAGACCCAGCTGCTCAATATCACTGGTGTATACCCCTGTTGTCCGGTATTGACTATAATTGCGGTAATAAACCTGGCGCAGCAGCCATTTGGCTTTTTCTTCCGGGATGAACATCTGCACCTTGCCATCGCGGGAGGGCGTCTTATCCACGAAATACACGTAACCCCACATTTCCGGGTAGTGCATATTGATCAAACCCTGCGGACTCCAGACCCAGTTATCTTCTGGCTGTCCGGCCACTTTCTGATATTTGCCGTCCACGATTTCGTGCTGCCATTCCACCCTCGAAAAATTTACCCGCCAGTAATCACCCGACAGTGGTGGTGACTGCTGAGCACATTCACCTAAAACTTCCCAGGGAATAGCCAGCTCCACATACCAGGCAATATCAGGACTATCCGGATCATTAATAGTTCCATCCACATAAACGGCACTTTGCAGCGTGTGGATATCCCAGCTGTCAATTGCCACCTGACCACCGTCCCGGTAAGGATGCAAAAGCAGCAGATCCCAGATCGTTCCAAGCGCATTTATCTCCAGTTCATAATAATTGTGCGTATCTCCGTCAGGATCAATAAAAACCTCAAAATCATTGTCCTGAAAAATCACTGAATCATGCACATCAAGAGTGCCCCAGACGTGCTTTTCGGAGAGTTTTGCTGCAATATAAAAATAATAGTCATTCCACATCATTTTTACCCGGGTCCTATAGCGCGGTTCGGGTTTCAGGTCACCTTCGATGTCCACAAAATAATCAGTCCATTTCGCTTCCAGCCATTCCGTATCTGTTATTTTTCCATCAATGAAAATGTATTCATCAATTTTGGGGGCTGCGTAAGTTTTCGGTGCAAAAGGTAATTTTGGTTCTCCCAGTTCATAAGCATTAAGCAATGTTCCTGAAATAATTAATAATATGATAATCAAAGCCTTCATAATCACTTCCTGCCAATATTTTTCAGAATGATAATAACCTAATAGTTCTTTTATAGTCAAATAATTCTATAAATATTTCTTCTTATAAATTATCAAAGTCAATTGTGAGCTGCTCATAACGCTTTTTTTTGCTTTGCATTTCTAATTCCTCCAATTCCAGGCGAAATTCCTCAATGTTATATTCCGGGATCCTTAAATCTGACCGCAATGATCTGTCAAAACAAAACCGGGCATTTTCTATCTCGTTCATTTCTAAGTAACATATTGCCTTGCGATAGTAATTAATCCCGTTTTCAGGTTTTAATTTATCAATATAAAGGCAGGCCGATAATACTGCCTCATATTCTTCTGCTGCAATCAGTAAATCAGCTTTCAGGCACATGAGATCGTAATTGGCAGGTTGCAGTCTTTCCAGTTTTTCCAGAAGCTGCTGAGCAAGCTCGTATTCATCTTCCAAGTAATACTGGTCTAATTGAAAAAGAGCACTTTCAAAGTCTCGAAAGCAGAGTTTATCTGCTTTCTGAGTGTAGCGCTTTGCCTGTTTCTGGTCTCCCTCTTCAGCCATTATCTGTGAAAATGCTCTTAGCAGAATATATTTATAGCTTTCCGGTATTTTTTTATCTATCAGGTAGATATCGATTTTTTTTAGAGCAACATTGTCATTAAAACTGAACAGAAGAATAAAACTCAAAAAAAGCCATTCCTTTCTTTCATTAAGATCCATGTCGGTAATGAAATGTTTAAGATACTCTACTCCAATGCCGCCGTCACCCTTGAAAAAATATGCCATACCCAGGAAATAATTGATAAATGAGGGTATAGTATCTTTGTTAATTAAATTGCCTTCTTTGAAAAGATCTATCGTAGGCAATAGACCTTCTATATCAAAATGAATGATGCAATTATAAGCTATCATGCAATAACAGATCAAATTGAAGTCAATTGCCAGTTCAAAGTAATCTTTTATGAAGTTATCCAGTTCTTCCGGGTCATCCGGAGCGGTAATTTGTTGGAATGCCTGTAATTCGGCAACTCTTTCACTCAGATAATTATCTTCAAAAAGATCAGTTAAAGTAGGCAGACTAAATATGAAATGGTCTAATTGGGGTATTTCTTCAAAATCAGAAAGATCTATTCCCACCACGAATGAATTTGTTAAATCTCCTTCTTCTATTGAGATAACGGCAGCAATAAGGATTCTTATCCAATCCAGTTCACCCTGAAAAGCCTTCTCTTTTCTGCTGAAATCCTGCCATTGCCTGAGTACCTGGTATAAGGCATTGGACAGAGCAAAGAAATTTCCTAATGCAGTATTACTGAGTTCATTATCAAATTTACAGGGATTATATTTATACTTAAATTCCTGAGTTCCGAATTCGTCAAAAAATTCAATTGCTTTTTCACTAAACAATTCCATAATTCACTATTCCTTTTCCGTAAAATATTTACGCATCTCAAAATGGGGTAATCCCACTGCAGAGAATAGCTCCCCAGATTTTACATAACCTAATTTCTCATAAAACGGTATAGCCGTGAGCCGAGCATGCATAAACATTTCTGCAGCATGTCTTTCTTTGATAATCAGTTCCGAAAATTCCACCAGTTTTCTACCTATACCGAGTCCTTGAAAATCTTCCTGCACGGCAACCTGCCGCATGCAGTAACGGTTTTCCGGGATAGGGATAAGGTATAAATAGGCGATTATTTTACCTTCAAATTCTCCTGTTATATGGATATATCCGTTTTCCTCTTCCAGTTGCTCTTTAGTAAAATGCAATCCCAGCGGCTGGCGCAGAATCTTATAACGCAGATATACTGCCTGACGGTATTCCGCAGACCTGAATTCAATCACCTGAAATTGGATGTTGTTTATATTCATTTTATTGATTTCCAGAAAGGGTACAATTGCCTTCATAAAAGACTACTCTAAAAGATTCCTGAGAAAACTTTAAATAGTTTTCCATCCTTTATAATTCTCCTTCTATCAATCTTTCTAAAAGCCTGATTCCTTTCTCAGTAAGCCGGTATTTTTGACTTTTACTTTGTGGTTTATCTGGAATTGTCAATTCAACTAGTCCATTTTGTTTTGCTGGTTTCAGATACGATTCATTATATGTTGTTCTATGAGTTATTTTCAGTTTATTAAAAATCTCTTTTCTAGTTAATTCCTCATCAGAAATGGCAAGTATTAATTTTTTTTCCTGATCAGATATTTGGTCTTTATCATGTGCGGTATCATGTGCGGTATCATGTGCGATATCATGTGCGGGTTTATGGTCGGTCACCTTATCATCTTCAATATAGTTAGTTTTAATGAATTGAATCTGCGTCGCATTTCCCAGTTCATTTATCTTTAATTCAAGCTCAGGATATTGTTCCATCTCGTTTTTAATTTTCTTCATTCCGCTGCCCCACTGCTCAATCAATTTCAAGTCCTTGAATATGGGAGCTAACACTCGATTTCTTATTTCAGAGGGATTATTATAAATATCAAATATATCAAAATTTGCGGGCAAGCTGCCTGGACTGGTTATTTCCAGCATATCATCAAATATCGCCACCTTTATGTCACTACCCAACATTGAATAATCCCGATGTATTATGGCATTAATTACGGCTTCCCGTACTGCTATCAAAGGATATTCCCATCTGTTTTCCCGATATACTTCACCGATAGTAGATGACTGGGCGATATTTCTCTTAATGAAATTCATGACCTCTTCCGGTTGAGCAAATATCGGATTGTCAACGCAATACTGGTCTAAAATCACAGACATTGAACGACCTTTAAAACGTCCACAGTTTACTTGTGCAAAGCGGAAACAGCTCTCTCGTCTCTCCTTCTTTTCCAGTAGTATTCCAGCTCTGGCGGGTAATATCGTGTTACGTTCTTTTATCAGTAATCCCAGGCTGATAAGCTGTTCTTTTCCAATTTTCCTGCCGGTTTTCTGGTTATAGAATTCCGTGAATTCGGTTAATTCAAGTTGATCAGCAAATTCATAAACCGCTTCAGAATCATAAGATATATTCTGCTTCTTTCTTTCCAGATTAGCAATAATTGCCCTGTCTGCCAGCCGGTTTGATGAACCGGCACGGATAATCGTGCCCTTCTCTTTTCCTTTTGATTTTAGATAATAGGGTAAATTTGAACCAGGGAAAACCTTGATCAGCATAATCAGCTTATCATCAATGCGATAAATTGATATTTCCGGTAAAATAATCGGTTCACATCTATTATGGATAATGTTGGATACTTTCTCCTCAAGCGCCAGAATCTCATTTTCATCGACTCCGATTATCTCCCTGGTTTTATCTTTAATTCCGATGATCAGATTGCCACCAACACTGTTACTGAATGCGACTACAGTTTTAGATAGAATATCACCAGTTGGCAAAAATTCCTTGAATTCCAGTCTTCTGCCTTCGATGCCGTTCCTGATCAAATCCATTATCTTATCCATCTTTTCCTCAGCAATGTATCCATCCCGTTATTCTGCTTTAAACATAATTTTTATTACTATGGTTGTCAATCTTTAAGTAGGACTTTAGCAGAAAAAAAACCCCTTCCGGAAAATTACCGGAAGGGTTGTTGTAAGAGCCTGAGCTATTATATTATCTTAGTTATTCTGTATCCAGTTTACCAGTCCTTGTGCCTGGAATATTTCCAGTAATGCTTCCGGTAAAGCGGGGAAACTATGTTTTTTGCCGTTTATGGTCACGATACCTTTTTCCATATCAAGGCTTAATTTGTCACCGGGTTTATAGGCATTCACTACATCCGGCAGAACGATTATCGGCAGTCCCTGGTTCACTGACGAACGGTAAAAGATGCGATTTACTGATTTCACGATCACTGCTTTCACACCGGCATGCGCCAGTCCTACGGCAGGATGTTCACGTGAGGAACCGCAGCCGAAGTTTTCTCCGGCAATGATGACATCTCCCGGTTTCACGTTCTTAGCGAAATTCGGGTCGAAATCTACAAACAGATAAGGCATAATTGCTGTCGGATCCGAGCTGAGCACTTTGTAAGTCAGATTTCCGGCAAACATCTGATCGGTATTCAGGTTATCGACATCGGAATAGTTCCAGGTGTTGCCTAAGCGCCGGTTATCTTCTGCACTAATCGTGACCGTGGCAGACTGGTCGGAATGATAAGGGAATTTATCATTCGACTTGAAACCGCGCGGATCAGTGATCGCACCTTTCAGTGCCGAATAGGCAACTGCTGCCGGTGAAGCCAGGTAAACGAAAGCATTCTTGTTACCCATGCGTCCCAGAAAATTACGATTTGCCGTGGATAATATGTTATATCCGTCAGCCGGAATTCCCTGTCCCGTACCCAGGCAGGGACCACATGAAGAACTGAGGATCACAGCGCCGGCATTCATCATCTTCGTGATTAGTCCTTCTTCAATTGCCTGCAGATATATATCTTTGGAAGCCGGGCAGACCAGCAACTGGAAACCTGCCGGTATTTTTTTACCGTCGAGTATCTGTGCTGCTATGCGCAGGTCTTCCAGACGCCCATTTGTGCAGGTGCCTATCAAACCCTGCTGAATTGGCGTTCCTTCTACTTCCGAAAGCGCTTTCACGTTATCCACGTTATGCGGACAGGCAACCAGTGGGAATATTTCACTGAGATTGATATTGATCTCCTGCAGATAAACTGCATCTTCATCGGCCCATACGCCGTTCCCAATTGTTTTCAGGCACAGGAATTCCGCTAAAACTTTATCGGGCGGGAACACGGCATTCTTGGCACCCATTTCCGAAGCAAGATTGGCAATAGTCATTCTCTGTGAGATGCTCAGCGTTTTCACGCCATCACCGTGGAACTCGATGGATGCATAATTAGCTCCTGCAGAACCGATCATGCCAATGATCCATAAAGACAGGTCTTTAGCATAAACACCTTTATTCAGCGAACCTGTCAAAGTTATTTTGATGGAATCCGGTACCCGGAACCAGGTTTCTCCCCGTTTCCAGAGTCCCGCAGATTCCGTTCTATCGATACCCGCCGCCATGGAATTAAAGGCACCTGCTGTGCAGACGTGGCTGTCTGAACCCACGATGATCATCCCGGGAAGGGCATAATAACTCATGAGCTGGTGACAGATGCCGTCGCCTACATCATGAAATTTCTTAATTCCCTGATCTTTCACAAAATTGCGGATGCTCTGGTATTGATTGGCCAGTTTATCCGTCGTCGGCGGGGCATTATGATCCAGAATAACCAGCAGATGATCAGGATCGGCAACTCGCGTACCGCCCATTTTCCTGAATGTCTGTTCGATACTCGCCGTGTTATCATGTGTCATAACTATGTCGGGTCTGGCAAAAACGATCGCACCGGTTTCTGCCTCAAAAATCTTTTCTACAAAAGTCTTTCCCATATTTCTTCTCCTTCGCTTAACCGAAGATTCCGTTCTTGTGGTAGATTTCCATCTGTACTTCTGAGAACGGCTCAGCCTGAATGGTCTTGCCGTTTCTGAGATTTTTAACAATGCCACTGATGAAATCGACATTGATCACATCACCGTCCGACAGTTCCAGAGGTCTAATATCTTTATAGGTTATGATAGGAAAAGCAGCATTTATGGCATTACGCTCATAAATAGAACCATAAGATTCTGCCAGAATGGCCTGAATTCCCAATGATTTAAAACAATCCACCGCCTGCTGGCGACTGCTGCCGGAACCGAAATTCTTCTGCACGACCACGATGTCTCCTGTTTTTGCTTTCTTAGCAAAATCATTATAACCAGCCAGATTATCAAAAGTATATTGTCCCATTTCTGCCAGATCTGTAATCGTTAAATAGCGGTTATGAAAGATCATATCCGTATCAATATTATCTTCTTTGATAAACCACACACGCCCTTCTACCATGGTTGGTTTATCCACGCATTTTTTCTCTTTTTTAGCAACAGCCAATCCTTCCTTATGTTCCGGTGCCGTAAATATTGCCGGTATTTCAGGAATTCTATCCGGTGTGGTAATATAACCTGCTACTGCCGATGCGGCCACGGTTGCCGGAGCTGCCAGATATACGCTGCCCTTGCCCTGTTTGCCGGGAAAATTACGGTTCCCGGTAGAAATTGTGATCTCGCCTTCTCCATTCTGACCGATCTGTCCAGCCGCACAGCCGGCACAACCGGCATTTCCAACCAGCGCTTCCGCATCTTTGAATATTTTGATCAAACCTTCTGCCAGCGCTATATTCCACACTTCATCAGTAGCCGGAACTATCTTTAAAACCACACCCGGAGCCACTTTTCTGCCTTTCAAAATTGCTGCTGCAGCACGCAGATCTTCTATTCTGCCGTTAGTGCAACTGCCAATGAAAGCGCTGTCTATCTTTATCTTATCAAGTTCGGTCACGGGAATGGTGTCATGCGGTTTGCCCGGACGCGCGGCTCTGGGACTGAAACTGCCAAAGTCAAGCTCCAGTTCTTTTTCATAAACAGCATCTGCATCTGCCTGCACCAGTTCCAGTTTCTTGCCGGACATTTTTTCGGAAAATTTCATTATTTCCGCACTCGGCGTAAACAGGATGGCAATGCAGCCCATTTCAGTAGCCATACTCGAAATGGTAATGCGTTCATCCAGGGTCAGTTTATCAACGTCTGTTCCGTAAATTTCCACGGAATAACCCAGCAGCGAATTAGCACCGAATTCCGCCAGCAGATTCAAGGCGATGTCCTTAGCGCTTACGTTTACCGGACGCCTGCCATTAAGCGTGATCTTGATTGATGCCGGAACTTTGAACCAGACTTTGCCGTTTGCCCAGGCTGCGGCAATATCCTGATCCCCCATACCTTGTCCGAAAGCGCCGACGGCACCCAGGATATTGGCATGCGAATCCGTGCTGACTGCCGTGGAACCGGAATATGCCAGCCCTTCGTCCATCAGGATATGGGTGCCGATCCCGCTGTTGATGTCATATACTTTTAAGCTGTTCTCGCGTGCATATACCCGGCATATCTGCTGATTCACCGCATATTTCTGATCACTGCCACCCGGATTGCAGTCAAAAGTGAACATTGTCAACTTAGGATCTGCCAGCGTCAGATTATTATTCCGCATATTTTTCACTACATTAGCACCGCCAAAATCACGCGCTACACGCGCATCAATAAAGATGTCCACAATTTCACCCGGTTTTACTGTGCTTTTATTACTGTGATTTACCAGTATTTTTTCCAGGAGTGTTAAACCCATTATATCCTCCTATACTTTGAGTCTGCTCTTAAAGGGCAAAAATGTCATAAAATCTGCATAGTGCACAATGTAAGCTTCCGTAGTCCGCTTGATCATATCGCCTTCTCCGGCATGCGCTGCGATGATGTGACAGACTGCTGCCGGCACACCACAGGATTCCGCCAGCGAAACGCCACTGAAAGGATGCCGCAGATAAGCGCCATAAGCTCCCTGTACTGCTTTGCCGTTTTCATCCAGCACATATTCCACCAGTTTACCAACGTCGCAGAGTATCGCTCCGGCGATCAATACGTCCATATCCACGGGCAGTTCCCCATGATACGAATTATTAACGATGTCTCCCGCTTCTTTGGCGATTTGCACCACACTTCTTTTATGATCCATAAAAGTAACTTTCAGGTCAGGTCCGCAAAGCAGAGTAAAAGGTATGCGCATCAGGTCTTCTGCCTTGAGCACGCTTTTTTCCAAAGCCAGTTCCCAGGTTTTTTCTGTCTGGCTGCGCAATTTCTCATCTTTTATCCAGGTCAGTTCCGGCCATAATTCTTTAACAGTCATTATTTCTCCCTGTAAATAGAGCCTGATCTAATGACCAGGCTCCGGTTATATTTTATTATAAAGCGGCTATGATGGCATCCGTCATCTGCTGCGTACTGGCTGCACCGTTTTCCACTGCTTCAGGTGCGCCTCTCATTTTGAGCATATCATAAGTGCGCACTTTGCCCTCTAATACCACTTTTGCTACTGCTTTGCGGATTTGCGCTGCTTTTGCCGTCTCACCAATGTGGTCCAGCATCATGCAGGCGGAAAGGATCATGGCAATCGGACTTACGATTGATACTTCATAATCGGCATACTTGGGTGCCGAACCATGCGTCGGTTCAAATATTGCCACATTCTTACCGATATTAGCGCTGCAGGCAAAGCCGAGTCCACCCGTTAATCCGGCAAAACCGTCAGAGACTATGTCGCCGAACATATTACCGGAAATGATCACTCCATAATTCTCCGGGTCCTTGGTCAGCCACATCATCTGCGCATCAATATTGGTATAATCAAACCTGATTTCCGGAAATTCCTTACTCAGTTCGCGACAGATCGCCAGCATCATTCCCGATGTTTCTCTGATCACGTTTGGTTTCTCACAAAGCGTTACTCTCTTATATCCGAACTTTTTAGCATATTCAAAACCCGCACGGCAGATGCGTTCAGAGTATTTGCGGGTAAATATGCGCGTACTGATCGCCAGATCTTCTTTAGCAGCCCAGCCGAAGTTATCTACGAACTTCTTATGCGTCATTAATGCATCATAAACCTGTTGCGGTGGATTCGTCCATTCCACGCCACCATAAAGACCTTCCGTATTCTGACGGAATATTACCACATCTACGATAGGCTCTTCAATACTGTCTCCTGCTCCATGACGGATAAAATTCAAGGGGTTGCCCTGAAATGTGATGCAGGGACGCTGACAGATGTCCAGCGTGAAATGCTGACGCAAGCCCACGATGGGACTATAATAAACATAACCTTTATCCTGAAGTTCAGGACTCAGTTCCTTCATTGCTTCCGATTTCGGCTTGGAAGTGATTGCTCCAAAAAGACTGATCCCATGCTTTTCCAAAAGGTCTAAAGTCCTCTGTGGAAGAGGATTTCCTTCTTTACACCAGAATTCCCAGCCGATATCGGCATGTACGTAATCTGCTTCAAATCCTACTGCTTCCAGAACGCGGATCGCTTCTGGTAATACGGTTTTGCCAATGCCGTCTCCCGGCATCGTTACAACGGTTCTTTTCGCCATTGTTTCCTCCAGGTTTTTATTTTGTTTTCACTTTTCTAACGCTATCTATCAAAGTGCCGTCAACCCATTTGATCACGGCGACTATGTCTTCATCAAGTTCCGGCTTTGCCGGTTTACCGCAGATGGCTTCCGCTTCCGCCTGCAACTGCAATATTGTCTTAAAAGGTAATCCCGAATTCTTCGTCTTTTCAATCAGATCCTTACGCAGCGGATTTATGGCAATTCCACGCTCCGTTACGATCACGTCAACCATGCTGCCTGGTCCCACTAATGTGGTTACTTCATCCAGGATCACAGGCATCCGGTTGCGGAATAAGGGTATTGGCAAAATCGTGCATTTGGAGAAAAGACAGTTCTGCCAGCCGCCAATACCATGCAGCAGGTAACCATCGGAATGAGATACCACGTTGCCGTTGAAATTCACATCCACTTCCGTGGCTCCCAGCACCATTACGTCTATCATCGTGCTGTTAAATCCTTTGGAATGGTAATCATAAATATGGAATACCGAGATATCGGGATGATTGATATTATCACGCATTGATTTGATAGCGCTCAGATCAAAGGTCTGTCCGTCCAGCAGATATTCCAGTTGTCCTTCTGCCAGCATTTTTACGCTGTATTCCGTGCTGCCGCCGATTGCCCAGCGTGCTTTCCAGCCCCTTTTCTTCAATAACTGATGGAAGAAATTGCTGATCGCCAGTGAGGTGCCGCCTGCTCCCGCCTGGAAACAGAATCCGTCATAGATCAATCCCGCAGCATCGCAAAAATGCGCCGTCAGTTCTGCCAGAAGAAGCCTGTCCGGGCTCTTCGTGATCTGCAGCGTGCCGGAGACTATTTCTTCCGGTACGCCAATCTTATCCACTACTACCACATAATCAATATAATTACCCAGTAACTGCATCGGGATGCAGGGAAAGGGTACAAGGTTATCGGTTACCACGATGGATTTATGGGCATATAGCGAATCCGGCAAAGCAAATCCCAGTCCCCCGCAGGCGGAGGGTCCATTAACGCCATTACAGTTGCCAAACGGATCCGAGGTCGGGGCAGCTATAACGGCTATGTCAATTATCACTTCTCCGTCTTCAATTGCCTGGTAACGTCCGCCATGCGAACGTAATATTGCCGTCCCGCGCATATTGCCTTCCGAGCAATACTTGCCTAAAGGTCCGTTCATGCTGCCTTCGATGTGATGTACCGTGCCGTCTTCCATATATTTAATGATCTCTGCATGACAGGGAAATGATGCCGACGGGAACCACACCAAGTCTTTGATGCCCATTTCACTGGCAATGCGGAATATCTCATTTGCCACCAGATCACCGTTACGCAGATGATGATGCGTACTTACCACCATACCGTCACGTAAACCCGCTGCCTGTAATGCTTCTTTCAGGCTCGGTACCACTTTATTGCCGTCTGCGGGATAGTCTTCTCCACATACAATTGGAGGTCCATAACGATGACCTTCCGGTCTGTATTTACCGTTGCCCAGATATGGCACTTCTTTTTTGCCGTTTACCTCTGTGGGCACCAGGCGTCCTACAAAATTCTTTACTAATTCTGCTGCCATTTCTTAGACCTCCTTGAGAAATTTATCACGCCAGTTGGCGTCTATTCTGCCTGTTTTCAAGGCTATATCTATGGTGCGCTGCGCCCGTTTTACCACCGGAGGATCAATCATCTTTGAGCCCAGTGCCACTACGCCCAGTCCCTGTTCTTCTGCTAATATATAGGCATTCACTATCATTTTCGCTCTTTCTATCTCTGCTTCTTCAGGAGCATAATTCTCATGTATCACACCTATTTGACGCGGGTGTATGCAGCCCATGCCGTCAAAGCCCAGTTGTTTTGATCTTTTCACGTTTTCCGCCAGCGCTTCCATATCCGAAACGTCACTGAAAACACTGTCTATCGCCTGAATTCCTGCTGCTTTAGCGGCATTAACAAGCTGGCAACGGGCAAAAAACGTCTCCGTGCCTTCATTCGTCCGCTGCGTTCCCAGATCGGCAGTATAATCTTCCAGCCCTATCGCCAGCGCTACGATGTATGGTGAACTTTTGGCAATAGAATAGGCATTGATTACACCCAGCGCACTTTCAATGATCGGCATCAGCCAGATGTCATGTTTCACGTGATACTTTTCCTTCAATTCACCGATTACTTCTTCCAATACCTCGATCTGCTCGGCATCTTCACATTTTGGAACCAGGAGCACGTGTACATTATGCGGAATGACATATTCCAGATCTTCCAGTCCTTTCGGTATCTGGTTAATGCGCACCATACGTTCTGCACCATAAAAATCCACTGCCCGCAGGGTATTGCGTACCAGAAACCGCGTCTCATATTTCTTTGCCGGAGCTACCGAATCTTCCAGATCGAGTATTATTCCGTCCGGTGAATGTAATCCCGCATTGATCGCCAGTTTCGGCGTATTGCCGGGTAAATATAACCGGCTGCGACGGTAACGTTCCTTTTCCGTTATATAATTGTTAGTGTCCAGCATCGGCGGCAGATAATTCTTATCAGTATCAATTACCTGCTTGATAGCCGCTTCCAGACGCGCCTGAATTACGTAAGATAATGCGCCACTGTCTTTCATCACCAGATGGCAATTACATATCCCGAAATATGACAGTATTTCTTCACATTCCTTCCGTATTGCTGCTCCATAAAGTGCTTCCACTTTGCTTGTCAAATCAATCTCTATCCCTCCGGAGGATGTTAACTCCAGAGTCACCTGACAGTCGCTGCGTACGTCAGCGCCGTCATTACCGGCAGTTGCTATCTTTCCCACAACTTACCTCCTTATATCTCTTATAAATATTTTTTTAAGTATTGATATTCTGCTGCCAGTTCTCCCAGATGCACAATGCAGGCACTTTTCATCTCTGCCGGTAAACCGCAGGTTGTCAAGGATTTGGCATAATCAGTATTCAGCATCGCTTCCACGAATGGCATCAAGGCAGAACTGAAAAAATCGGAGGCTTCCCGCGAAAACTCACAGGGCAGGTTATCTATAGCGCATACGGCAAATCCGGCTCCCTTAAATCCATCCGTGATCTTATCTGTTGCCGGATCATAAATGAATACCGGATTATCGGGCATTGTCACCTTATGCGTTGCTTCCACGGAACCGTCTATATCACAGGTAATATCGCCGATCATGATTAGTTTCGGCATATCTCCCGCTAATTTGCGCAATTCCCGGTTCTTCAAAAATATCGGGTAACCAGGCGCCCAGTAGATTCCGCTCATATACATCGTGCAATATGGTAAAAATTCCTCCATCTTCGATTTATACTCGTCCCCATGCGCAAAATAATCCTCTAAGTTGAATTCTCCGCCGTCTCTGCGTTCCACTAAATGTTCTTCTCTGAATATTGCCATATACATTTTGTTATTCACATGTTTATCTTCCAGTCCCGCCAATTCCTCCGGTTCCACCTGCTCAACCGGAAATGCTGCCAGTATTTCCTGACATCCCTGCGAGACGTGACCATATCCCAAAAGACAGATATTAAAAGGGCATATCTCTGACGGTAATCCGTTTTCCGCTATTTCCCTGCCTATTTCCTTTAATTCTTCCAGACATTGAGGTAGAGAGTCATACTGGTAACTCTGTTTGATTTTCAAAAACGGTGTTTTGATCCCGTATTCCAGCCAGTAACGCTGTCCCGCTGCCCACAAAGCATCAACCATACCCGCATTTCCAGCAAACTTGCCAAAAAACACCAGCCTTCTTCCCTCTTCATCGACTATCTTTTCGTAATCCAGCAAGGTGCTTCTCGTATCTAAAAAATACTGCAGAAGCGGCATATTGTAATCCTGACCCTTGATCGTATGCGAAAAGAAAAGATGTGGCTTGCCGGCAATTATGCTCTTGATCGGTATCTCCTTAACGCCCATGATCAGATCACATGCGCTCAGATCACTGTCCAGCTCCGCACCTGCCGCCAGAAACTCGGCATCCGTATAAATCCGGTTTGACGAAGGCTGCACCCGCACCCGGTAACCATTGTCAGTTAATTTCTTCACTGCTGCCGGATTCAATGGCACCCTGCGTTCCCAGATGTTTTTTGTCTCCTTGATTATTCCCAGACACTTCATTTTCAACCTCTTTATTTTCTTTATTTTAATATATCTGATTTTGACTTTTGTACGCCGACAAACGTCTTGTAAAATCGCTACCATAATGAACTATTGAGCAGCCAGTATCATTTTTATCTCCTGGTTACCCAGATTACTTTTCTTCATTTAATATTTAGTTAGTCAAGTAGAATCCCCAAAAAACTTAAAATTATCAATTAACCAATATTAATTATCACTTACCTACCATGCCTGTAACTTTTCTCAAACCTGAAACTTCCCGATAGCTGAGCGGAAGGAAATGATGTAATCACCTTAATTATTAAATAATTACAGAAGATTATCTAATTACCGGTTTTTTAAACAGCGAAATCAAGGCACAATCTAACAGAATTATGTTAGATTGTGCCTTGATTTGCTTGATTACAGCAAATTATTTATTTTATACTGAATAATGGTTCAATCGAAGCTGATTTCTATTTGTGTATCTCGGTGAATTTTATTGTCTTTATTTTTCAACCAGGCATTATAATTATCAGTCATTGATTCCAGGAGATTTTCGTTGATATCCGGCAGAGGTAAGGCTCCGAGTTCGGTGATGAGTTTTTTATTTCCCTTTTTATCGTTCATCTCATGGTCAACTACGAAGATATTATTGCCGAATTTTAGTAATTGTTCTTCAGCGCCCTGCCAGGTGCCTCCTTTAACGTCGGAAGCGATTATGATGCCGTATTCGGCAAGGGCATAGAGGTATTTATTACGGTTCATAGCAGAGGCGATGATCATCTTGCGATCCTGTTTTTCATCAGGTGCTATTTCGGTTAATAAGGTCAGGTTGCCATCTTCCAAAAATCTGTTCCAGCCCGACTGACTCAGGTTTTTGAAGCTGAAGGTCTGTTTCAGAAACCCGATAACGTTTCCGCCATGTTCCAGAGCTGCCTGCATAGCCGTAAGGTCAACACCCTGCGCGCCTCCGGAGATGATATTCGCGCCATTTTCCACTAACTGCCGGGCTATCTGCTGCGTTTTTTCCACTATCTCATCGTCAATATCACGTGAACCAACTATAGCAATGCCGGCATCGGTAAGATTCTGTTTATTGCCCAGACCATAGATAACCGCGGGCGCTTTATCTGCCAGCTTATTCAGCAGATTTTGCGGATAATTTTCATCAAGCAGCGTCAGGATGTAAATGCCGGATTGTTCCCATTGTTCCATTTTCCAGGCAATATCCGCTCTTTGTGAAATTAAAGAGCGTATCTTCGTCTTAACTGCCGGGGCATTGCGCAGACCGTTTAGATCAAGTTCAGAAAGGACGTTTTCTTCATAGAGATCAATATGGAAAAGTCCCGCCTTTTGCAGCGCTTTATTTAAGTAATAATTCTGCTGGTTAGTAAGTTTCACGGTTCCATCATCTTTGCCTGTATTTAACAGGATAATCACATTTTTATTTTCGTCCATTACAGCTCCCGCGTATTTGCCAGCGCAAAAGGATAAACCTTTCCTTCCAGTCCGCCGGCTTTTAATAATATGCCTGCCAGGTTCAAGGTCCAGCCGCTTTCCACCATATCATCCACTAGAAGAACATTACCTTTGCGCATCAGATTCCTGTCAATCTCGTATTCGCCATCCAGGTTCAATAATTTTAATAGATTGTTATTCATCGTTTTCTGGTCGTGTTTTTTAAGTCCTGTAGATTTTACGGCAGCAGCAAAAGGCAGATGCAGTGCGTCTGCCAGTCTTTGGGCAAAATCAGGAACGAGTTCGGGATGTTTGTTGGAAGGAATGCAGGTAACCCAATCCAGAGGCTGATCATATTCCGCAAACCACCTTTGCGTAATGAGTTCCACACTTTCTACCACGAGTTGATCGCCAAATCTGCTATGTTTATATTTGCCTTCGGCAACCAGTTTGCCAAGTCCCGGATCATGATAACGACAAAGTACTCTGCCCCATTCGATCATTAGTCCGTTTTTTTCTAAATTATAAGGAATTAGAGGATAAAATTAAAAAAGATTATAAAGTAATTAAAATGTATATTCTTGTGAATCGGTACCGCTTGTCCGGGGTGGAGGGTACCGACAGTCCGGACAAGCGGTACCGAAAAAGATTACTATTCGCTTAAATGTTTCTCCAATCCATATATTTCTCTCATTGAAATATCTCTT
>JAIPGO010000123.1 GCA_021736135.1 Candidatus Cloacimonadota bacterium | reverse complement strand
GATGCAGAATGATTATCTATTTTTGTCAATAGACACATAATGACTTTATTTATAAATGATTAAGTAGATTTTATTACCTGGTGTTTTTGCAAAGACAGCCGATTTTTAGTGACTTTTATTTCCTGCGAAACTTGAGTTATGGAATTTAATCAAAATTCCCGATATTTTGCGCTTTCTTCAAACGACTCACGACTAACAATACATCAAAGATACGCCGGAAAATGCCTTGTACTTCTTAAATCTGAACTTCCTGGCTGTTATAGATAGCTAAATGTTAGAAATGTTACCAAATGTTACCAGAATGTTACCTCATAACTATAAACTATTATGTCAGTTACAGCAAAAAGTAACATTTCCGCCCTTTTTTGAAGATACATACATCTATATTTATCTTTTAAATAAAACAGCTTTCTACAATAATTTCATCACCATTCACTGTTCACTATTCACCCTTAAATAATACTATACAGTTCTTAAATTAAATGTGACCATAAAGTAACCGCCTATTTTATAGAATAATATAGTTATAGACTTAAAAGTTACGCTTTTTTGATATTTTGCAAATACATACCCATTATTTTTATTTTTTTAAAAAACAGTCTTTGAAAAATTTGAGTTAAGGTTTATTGTAAAATCAGGGTCATTTTAATATCTTTGAGGTCAGGTGTTCTGAATTTATAGAAAACGCAGTTTTCTGAGGACCCCCTCAGGCTGAGACATGAGCAGAATTCCCATCTGAGTTATTTTGCGAATGTCTTTAGACCTCCGCAAAGGGGACGACTAAAACGTTTCTTACCAATCATTTTCTTTTACAATTCAGGTTTCAGTTTATCCGAGTTGGGTTTTAGATTATCTGCTTCAGGTCGGTATGAGTATTGATATTGAAGAAGTATTTGATATATTTATTCTCAAAATCGAGATATCCGGTATTTGATTTGTTATAGAAACTGCGCACGGAATTTTTCCCGGAAATAAGGCACTCTTCCAGATATGGCAGGTTTGTTTTGGAATAAATGGCATGCAGCGGTTCAATGCCTTCTACGTGCCGAGGTACCAGAATATCCACCCCAGAGTTTTTAAATACGGCTATCTGGTGAAGTATAATACCGGCATCCAGATAGGGCATATCGCAGGCAAACACAAAGATAGCTTCCGTTCGGGAATGTTTCATTGCGGCCTGAATACCGCCGAGAGGTCCACAATTTAGGTATTCGTCTTCCACGATCTGCAGGTTAGGGAACTTGCTTTTCAGGATTTCTTTGCCGGTAACGATGATGATATTCTCAAAGATACTTTCCAAAAGATCCACCTGTTTATCAATGAGTAAAATACCCTGGATTTTAAGCAGGGATTTTTCCTGTTGAAGGCGGGAGTTTTTGCCGCCAGCAAGGATAACAGCCGTGATATCTTTAACTTTCAATTTAAATAAAATAAAACAACCCGCTTAGCGGGTTGTTTTAATAAATAAAAAAAATTATTTAACTGCACACTTTCTGAAAACAAGCCAGTAAAGTGTACCCACGAAACCAGCGCCACCGACGATGTTGCCGAGTGTTACCGGGATCATGTTATGGATAAATCCACCCCAGGTGATGCTGGCGGTGGTGTCAACAAACATGCCGATCGGAATAAAATACATATTGGCAATACTATGCTCAAAACCGGAAGCAACGAAAGCCATGATCGGGAAGAAAATACCGAATATTTTTCCACTTATATCATGGGAAGCAATTGCCAGCCATACGGCCAGACAGACCAGCCAGTTACACATAATTGCGCGGAAGAATGCTGGACCGAAAGCCAGACCCACTTTTCCTTGAGCAATAGCAACAGCTTTATCAGCTACAGCACCGGTGACCAAACCGGATTTATACATAAACCAGGCGAGAAGGATGGAACCAATGAAGTTGGCAATAAATACGAGCAGCCATTTGTATAACATCTGACTTACTTTGGCTTCTCCAGCTAAAACTGACATAAACATCAGGTTGTTACCGGTAAAAAGCTCAGCGCCCGCAATAACAACCAGCATAAGTCCCACACTGAAGACGGAACCGAAAATTAAAGTGGAGATACCCTTATCAAAGGTGATCATGGCACCCATTCGAGTAGCCAGTTGCGCACCAAAAGCGATAAAAGCGCCAGCTAATATTCCCAGAATGATCACATTCCAGAAATTCAACTTGCATTTTGAAACCCCAACCTTAGAAATCACTGTTTCGGCAATATTTGCCGGAGCATTGAAATTCGACATAATTCTTCTCCTTTTCTTACTTTGTTTTTTTTACTTTAGCAGCACAAACTTTATATTCCGGAATCTTAGCTATCGGATCGATTGCCGGATTAGTGAGGCGATTAGCGGGTGATTCCTTATAATGGAACGGAATATAGATAACACCTTTCCGCTGGCGTTTTGTAACGAAAGCTGGAGCAGTGATTTCTCCTCTGCGCGTGGCAATCATCACTACTTCGCTATTGCTGATACCCATACTCTCAGCATCTTCCACTGATATCATTACCATAGGACCGGCAAGATTATTCAAGCCCTGGGTTTTTCTGCTCATAGTTCCTGTGTGGAATTGTTGTAAAACGCGGCCAGTGGTAAGGATCAGAGGATATTCTTCATCTGGAAGTTCATCCGGTTCTTTAAAGGCAATAGGACTCAGCAGTCCCTTGCCACGGGCAAATTTTCCTTTATGCAGATATGGAGTTCCCGGGTGTTCTTCATTAGGGCATGGCCACTGCAATCCATATCTTCCCACTCTTTCCCAGGTGATGCCACCATAAGATGGAGTGAGGGCATTGATTTCTTTGCAGATATCTTCTGCGCACTGATAGTTCCAGTCAGAACCCATGGCATTAGCTATCAATTGAATGATTTCCCAATCTGTTTTAACGCCCTCAGGAGGATCAATAATTTTATTGATGCGCTGAACTCTTCTTTCCGTATTGGTAAAGTGTCCGCATTTTTCTGCATAAGCTGCTGCCGGTAAGATCACATCAGCATATTCTGCTGTTTCTGTGATGAACATGTCCTGCACAACCATGAAATCGACTTTTTCAAAAGCAGCAATCACGTGGGTTTGATCAGGATCTGAAAGGAAAGGATTTTCTCCCATCACATACATCGCCTTTACCGTGCCGTCATAAGCGCCATCAATCATCTCGGTGATAGTAATTCCCACTTTGTTATCAAGCTTACAGTTCCAGGCTTTTTCGAATTTCTCCTGATTCGCTGCTACCGTTACTGCCTGATATCCCGGATACACGTTGGGAAGTCCACCCATATCACAGGCACCCTGTACATTGGACTGACCGCGCAGCGGATTCACGCCACCGCCATCCACGCCCAGATTTCCACAGATCATCTGAAGATTCGCAGTTGTCCAGACATTGTCCCTGCCTGTGGTATGCTGCGTAATTCCCATCGCATAAAATAGCGATGCTACCTTGGCTTGACCAAATAGTTTGGCGATTGCACGCAGCGTTTCAGCTTTGATCCCGGAAAGTATTTCCACATTTTCAGGAGAATACTTGTCCTGCATAATTTCAGCTTTAAATTCATCAAATCCTTCCAGACGGTTTTCGATATATTCTTTATCTTCCCAGCCGTTTCTCAAAATTTCCTGCATCATACAGTTCATCACTGCCACATCAGAACCCGGACGCTGAGAAGCATATATTTCTGCATAATCAGCCATTACGATCTTTTTAGGGTCAATCACAATGAGACGCGATTTTCCTTCGCGCACGGCTTGTTTTATTCGTGCAGCAATCACGGGATGTGCTGCAGAAGTGTCAGATCCGATGATCAAAATTACATCTGCTTTTTTGATCCCGGCAATGTCATTTGTCATAGCACCACTACCAAGTGAGGCAGCCAGACCGGCTACCGTTGAGCTATGTCAGAGACGGGCACAATGATCTACGTTATTTGTGCCTACCTCCTTTCTGAGTAATTTCTGAAATACGAAATTTTCCTCGTTGGTCACTTTGGCAGATGCCAGACCTACGATGGAATCACTTCCGAATTCCTTTTTGATAGCATTAAATTTACTGGCAACAAGCCCTATTGCTTCTTCCCAGCCTGCTTCTCTGAATTTGCCGTTTTCCTTGATAAGCGGGGTTGTAATCCTTTCTGAACTTTGCACAAAGTCAAAGCCATAACGACCTTTCACGCACAGCATTCCATTATTGGTCGGTGCATCTTCCACACCGGTGATCCGGACTATCTTGTCATGTTTACGATCAACATGCACTTCCAGCCGGCAACCAACTCCGCAATAAGGACAAATTGTTTCCACTTTATCCAGTTCCCAGGTCCTGCCGCTGCCAATTGAGCGTTTATCAATAATACAGCCTACCGGACACAATTGCACACATTCTCCACATTGTACGCAGGTGGAAGAGCCCATCGGCAGATCGGTGTCAAAAACTATCTTGGTGTCAAAACCTCGATTACCCCAATTCAGCACCTCATTGACCACTGTTTGATTGCAGCCGACTATACATCTGCCACAATTGATGCACCTGGAGCGATCAACACTGATAAATTCACTGGAATCATCAATAGTGTAGTCATTATCATAAAGCTGAAAACTCGGTTTCTTAATTCCCAGATAGTAGGCGGCATCCTGTAATTCGCAATTGCCGTTCTGTTCACAGGATAGACAGTCATGCTGTCCCGAAGACAATATCAGGTCGATTACTAATCTCTGTGCTTCCAGAACCTGCTGAGAATTAGTGGTTACCCTCATTTCGTTGGTAACAGGTACATTGCAGGAAGTCTTAAGACCTGGCATTCCCTCTATCTCGACGACACAAGCCCGGCATTTGGCTGCTTTTCCTGTTTTCTCATGAAAACACAGATGAGGAATATAAACATTATTCCGTAAAGCCACCTGCAGAACCTGCTCTCCCGGGAAAGCTTCATAAGCTTTCCCATTTAGATATACTATCATTAGTTATCCTCCATTCTATTTTACATTAATTCTTGTTAAAAAGTCCTGGCGAAAATTGTTGATCGCACTTGCAATCGGCATGCAGGGTGACTGTCCCAATGCACAAAAAGATGTTTTCTGCATTCCATTCGAGACTTTTATCAATTGCTCAAGATCAGAATCCTTTCCTTTCCCTTTGCGGATGCCATCTATCAATTTGAACAGTAAAGCAGTTCCCTTCGAACAGGGGTTACATTTTCCACACGATTCATGCCTGAAAAAACGCAATACAGACCAGAGCATGTCAACCATATCAACGGTATCGCTCATTACCAGAATTGCTCCTGAACCCAGAACGGCAGCGTATTCCCGCAGTGAATTGTAATCCATGTGAACGTCCAGCAGCGTGTCATTAAGGAACACTCCGGCAGCGCCACCAACCAGTGCCGCTTTGAAAGTCCTGCCTTCTATCATCCCGCCCGCATATTGCTGAATGATAGTCCGCAAAGAAGTACCCATATCCACTTCACACAAGCCAGGAAGATTTACATCGCCCATAATTGTATATACCTTTGTTCCTGTGCTGCCATCTACTCCATGAGCAGCAAACCATTTTGCACCATTCTTAATTATTGCAGGAATATTGGCTAAAGTTTCCACATTGTTAACAACTGTGGGTTTTTGCCAGGCGCCGGCAACACCGGGAAATGGCGGTTTGCTGCGAGGGGTTCCGCGATTGCCTTCCATTGATTCTATAAGAGCCGTTTCCTCACCACATACGTAAGCGCCGGCGCCAACTTTGATAAATATATCCAGATCAAAACCACTGCCAAAAATATTGTTGCCCAGAATCCCGTATTCTCTGGCTGCAGCAATGGCTATTTCCAGCCGGTGTATACAAAGTTTATATTCACCGCGAATGTAAATATAGGCTTTTGATGCGCCAATAGCATAAGCGCAAAGCATCACGCCTTCCAATAATTTATGCGGATCGCCTTCCATGATCAGCCGGTCCTTAAATGTTCCCGGTTCACCTTCATCAGCATTTACGACCACATATTTCTGGTCTGCAACTATAGGCGCCGTGAAGCTCCATTTAAGTCCGGCAGGAAATCCAGCTCCACCGCGTCCTTTCAAGCCGGAAGCTTTTACCTCATCCACAAGTTCATTAGGTTTCATGGTGGTAAGCGCTTTTTCCCAGGCTTCATAACCACCTGCACCCAGATATTCGTCGATGTTTTCGGGATCGATTACCCCCGAATTGCTCAGCACAATGCGACGCTTGTAATTAAAATCATAGTTTTGAGTAAGTGAACGATCCAGTATCAAACGCTGTAACGGACGACCCTTGAGGAAATGTTCTTCCACGATTTCAAAAATATCTTCTTTTTTCAAATTTACGTAAGTTACCTGCTCAGGATATACCAGCATGCTTACACCCGTACCAAAATGTCCTAAAGTGCCGGTTTCCAAAATATTGATCTCATCACTCAGGTTGTTTTTCTGCAGTTCGTTGCGCAGCAGGGCTTCTATTTCTTTAACGCCTGCTGCCAGGGAGGCATCATCAATTCCAATCAGTATGTGACTGCGATAGAATTTCATTTCTCACCTCCCTTGTAAGAGTTAATTATGTTTTCCACTTTCTCTTCTGTGAGATCACCATAAACGTCTTCATTGATCATCATCACCGGCGCATTTCCGCATACGCCCAGACAGGCGCATAATTCCAGAGTAAATATTCCGTCAGCAGTAGTCTCGCCTGTTTTTACCTGCAGCAGGTCACGAAGCTGGCGCAATATGTTTTCCGAACCTTTTAAAAAACACGGCGGTGACTCACAGAGACGAATAATATTCTTGCCTCGCGGTTTTGTGCTGAACATCGTGTAAAACGTTAATACGCCATAAATGTGAGATAGTCCTATTCGAAGATACTCAGCTACTTTTGCTACTGCTTCTTCAGAAATGTAATGCTGCGGATGAGCATCCTGGATCTCGTGCAGTATATAGATGAGATTCTCCTTTTCCGGAGTGTATTTCTCAAAAATCTCTTCGTACATAAATTATTCTCCGTTTATATTTTTTAATTAGTTGTGGAAACCACATATTCGTTGATAACTTTCCCGTTTACTATATGCTCAGCAACCATTTTACGGGCTTTGGCAACATCCATATTACCATAAGTAATAACTGGCCTGCCCTCTTCGATCACGTCAATTACCGGCTCCAGAGAAGAAAGCCCTTTCTCTCCGGTCTGGGTTACCAGCACGTTTTTGATGCCGCGCTGAGAGACTTCTTCCAGTATCGCTTTCATCACTTCCCGAGCGCCCATAGCTATGCCGGATGTGCCCATGCCAACCACGACTTTATACCGATAGTCGCTTTCGCGCAGTTTCATTTCCCCCTGCGCCTTCTCTCTGATCTTCCGTAATTCCTCCAGAGTCTTCATAAGCTCTCCTGATATAAATTATTTTACTGAATTTTTTATACAATGATTACTCTAATGCCTGATGAATTGTCCATAACCGCTATCCTAATCCGCATCTAAATCCTTCTTTAACTTTTTATTACATTCCTGTAATTCTAAGAGAAATTTTATAAACACAAGCTGTCTTGCCGGATTTTAAGTCAAGTAAAAAGACTCTTTTCAGTATATAAATTACCTCTGAAAAAAAATATATTGAGCGAAGAAAGCATATTCGTAAGCTTCTCACACCAAGTGAACCGGATTGCGACCTCAGGAAAACCATTTCACCCGGGTGAAATACGTCTCTCGGCGTTTAACGGCTACTGCTTGTAGATCATAATTCATAACCTTAACACCCATAAATAGTTACGAATTATTTTATTGAGTAGTTAATATCCGGAATATCGCCTGTAATATAATGCTTAAATCTTCCTTTTTTAGTAATTATTAGCCTGCCTTTTGTGAAATATAACTACTATAGAACAAAATATAGATAAAAAGCATCTAATATTATGATAATAAAACTATTACATAGAGATTATGATGATAATAAATTAAAATACTCTTTTGTTCAGCCAAAAAAATAAATGTGTTATTAACTCATTTAAATAAAGTATACGTTAAGTTAATATGATATAATATATATATTGTCATTATTAATTTAAGATTCCTGTAATCTGAAGTTTAACCGGGATGTGTGCCCGAAAACCTTCGGGAACCGATGAATATAGAAATTGATTGACTTTCAGTATAAAAAAACCAGAAGCGCTCTATGAGAAAAGCAGAAATACATAATACGGCAGTAATTTTACCGGTATATAACAGCAGTCGGCATTTGCGGATGCTCACAGAAAAGCTGCAGGGATATTTTCCCTTAGAGCAGATATTAGCCGTGGATGATGGTTCCACTGATGCCTCTGCGGAAAGCTGCCGGGAACTTGGCTTGCATCTTATACGTTTCACAAGAAACAAAGGTAAGGGTGCAGCATTGACGGCGGGATTTACAGAAGCCTCATCGCTGGGTTATGAATTTGCTTTCAGCATAGATAGTGATGAGCAGCATGCTCCTGAGCATATTCCAGCTTTTCTGGCAAAACAGCAGTCAACAGGAGCCGGGCTCGTTTTAGGTTTTCGGCAATTGACTTTTAAAGATATGCCTTTTGCCCGTATCTGCTCAAACAGATTGACCAGCTTCATTGTTTCCTTAACAATTGGTCAGCAGGTAAGTGATTCGCAATGCGGCTATCGCTTATACCGCCTGGCTGATCTGGCTGATCTGAAATTTAAAACCCTGCGTTACCAGTTTGAAACTGAAATATTACTCAAACTGGCAGCGAAAAATGTTAAAATCGCCGAAGTACCCGTAATTACGATCTATGGAGATGAAACCAGCCACATCAGTCATTTTCGTGATATCCGGAATTTCGTGAAAGTGGTTACCGGTCACTGGTTCAAAAAATAAGCTGAATAAGATTATACAGGAGAAATTATGGAAAAAAAAGTGATCAGAGTATTGGAAAAAATACTCAACGTTAATGACCGCATAGCTGATGAACTGCGCCAGGATCTGAAAGAAAAAGGCGTGCTTTATCTTAATCTGATGAGTTCACCCGGTTCCGGGAAAACATCGCTTCTCGAAAGAACTTCCTCATTTTTTCCGGAAATAATTTCCGTTATTGAAGGCGATATTCAAACTACTCTGGATGCGGAACGTCTGGAAGCCGTGGGCATCACGAGCTTTCAGATCAATACCGGCGCTTTCGGCGGCGATTGCCATCTGGAAGCCGGCTGGATCAGCTCTGCCCTGGAAGAACTGGAACTGAAAAAAGGCGACCTGCTCTTTGTGGAAAATATCGGCAACCTCGTCTGCCCCGCAGAATTTGACGTTGGCGCTCATTTGAATGGCGTAGTGCTCAGCGTCACCGAAGGCGAAGATAAACCTCTCAAATACCCCCTGGCTTTCCGTAATTCCCAGTTCTGCCTGATCTCCAAACTTGACCTCCTGCCCTATCTGGACATTGATCTGCAGAGAATGATGGATAACGTTCTTCAAATAAACCCCGATATGGATATCATCAAAATTTCCAGCAAAACCGGTGAAGGCATAGAAGACTGGATAAATTTTCTCCAGGAAAAGAAATACTGAAAAGTGAATAGTGAGAAGTGAGAAGTGAACAGTAACCAACCCGGCAAGTGGACGTTCACCAGTGCGCAGCATGGGGAATGAACACGACCCATAACTTGCCCAAAGCGAACGCAGTGAGTTTGGTGCAGAGTGAAACGAAACTGCGAAACTGTGAAATTGAGAAGCTGCGAAGTAAAATACCAGCCAGGTAAACGTATTTCTTCATCCCCTCTCATTCCCAGGCTCCGCCGACCCCTCTTCACAACGCTCAATCCCCTCCGCCCTCATTCCAACGCTCCGCGTGGAATGTGTAATTCCGTCAGCTCCGCTGACAATCAGCACCTCACCGAGAATCAGCAGGATAAACCCCGCCCTTATTGAAGCATTATAATAATAGCTAACAGACCCATATCGTTACCCAGAAACTTAACAACTACCAGCAAAGCACTGCAATGAAATGGAAACCAGCCTTTTTTTTAAAAACGCCCTTGACATCAGCCGCAAAACCATTTAAATTATCCCAGACCTGAGCGACTATTGATCACGTCAGGTTATATGTATCAATAAGCTCATAGGATCATAACAGTGATCATTTTTGTCACTATTTTCATTGAAGTAGTATCCAGGTTGGTCTAGAGTGCCTATAGAGTAGCGTCACAGTGAACGGCATAACATTATTTTGTTATGCCGTTCACTGTGA
>JAIPGO010000122.1 GCA_021736135.1 Candidatus Cloacimonadota bacterium | reverse complement strand
CCTCATCAACAATCTTTTCCAGTTCGGGGTAGGTTGCTGATTCTTTTTTACCGTGTATCCTGAGTTCTATCATCTTAGCTAATATCTTTATTTTATCAGCAGATAAATCCAGATGCCCTAAATAAAGTAGGACTCTTTGCTTCTTACCAGTTGGAGTAGATACGGTTTCTACCAATTGATAGTACCCATATACAACTCCAGGTTTCACATTTTTCGTTTTCTTTTTTATTATATACATAAGAAAAATATAACATAGTTCAAAAAACTGTCAAGTAAAAAGTTATACACACTAATTTGGTCACTTTTTGACCGTTTTCAGAAAAATAATTACTATTTTCTAATGACTTACAAAGGCAAAATAGCCATTTCTGGTATTTTTAATCGAAAGATGGGTTAGCAGTGTTATATTTACTCCCGTTATAACACTCGGATTACTAAATTCCCCTCTAATACAAGTCACACTTAGTATCAATATAAGCCTGTTACAATATATAATGATGGACAAGACAATTAAATATTCCTGTCAATTATTATTTTAATTTCTATAGTCGAATGAAAAAAGTTAACAGTGAATCGATAATCGGGAAACGGGAGACGGGAGACGGGAGATGGGAGACGATAAAGCGAAGGGGTGAGGGAGCGACTTAGCGAATGAATTCAATATTCTATTAACGACGAACGAAAATGTGTTTTTTAGCAACGAACAAAACGAACAAAACGAACAAAACGAACTGAAGAAGGACTTCTTGAAAACGAGACTACATGACGGCCTGACTATGGTCAACATGACGGCTGGAGTGAGAGCGTCGGTTTATTTCATTAAAATCAATTTACCTGTCTTTTGATAAACTCCATTAAATTTTAATTTCATCAGGTAAATCCCGGAACTGCAGTATTGATCATCTTCATTTTTCCCATTCCAGACCACTGAGTTAATTTTAAATGTTGAATTTTGAATGTTGAATGAACGAATACGCTATCCTTTTAGGTTGTATATCTCCAACTCCGCGTTCTCTGTGTCCTCTGTGGTAGAAAAAGATATTGTAGTAGTCGGATTAAAGGGATTCGGATAATTACTCATAATGAATTGGTCATTATCAATTATCAAATCATTATCATTGTTGGTGTATTCGATAATCTCTATTAGATGTTCCATAGAGAGTTTATAATAACCCACATATAATTCTTCATAGGATTCATCCAAAAAATAGATCATCATATAATTAATCGAATTTTGTTGATTATTATATGGATCAATAAAAAGAGTATCCGATTGATTTATGTAATCATAGTATAAAAAAGTCCAGGACATATTATTATAAGATATCCAGATTTCAGAAAATTACATTGTGTTTCTTCTTAGTTCCAGGATCACATTTACACTTTCATCTGACTGGACATCAAACTCAATTCTTTTCAAAGCAAACAGAGGGTCTGAAACACAATCAATGGTATCAGAAAAAACATATTCAATATCATATTGATAATCAACAGTATCAATTATAGCCATAGTATCTATGAATGAGAAAATATAATCTTCAGAAATAATTAAATCTTCGTTTACCTGGTTGCAGACTGTGCTTAATGAATCGTATCTCAACAGATTGCATCCCAGAAAATTATTATCTTCAATAATACATTTCCAGGTTACTTCAATCTGGTTATTTTCTCCGGCAGCATAGCAATATTCTGGACGTTGACGTGCAAACAAAGAACTCACAATACAAATAAAGAATACAATTAGTAAAAAACTCAATTCTTTTTTCATTTATCCTCCTGAAATACCAATTATCTCATTAAACTACTTTACACTTAGCAAACTTGCTTTCCGCATACAATTTAAAATTTTCATCTTCTGATCTTCATAAATATAATTTAGCAATTATATTCAATTGTCATCAGCTAGATTAATGATGATCAGCTATTTTCACATAATGCGAATAAAAAGAACTGATTCTAATCTGTTTAAGTCACCATTAAGGTCATAATTTGAGATAAATCTCAAGTTAAGCTCATTCTTAAACAAGATCATCGTCAATTCTCAATAGCCAACCAATAAGTAATAAGAATAATAAAGGGAATTTTAAAATTTTCCGTCAAGTATTTTTTTAAGTTTAATGTTTATTCTGTTTACTCTTTATTTTTTGGGTGTAATTCAAATGTAAAATGTAAAATGTAAAAAAATGCCGAATCACGAATCTCGGATTTCGATTCTCATCACCTCTCACTTCTCACTTCCCACATCTCACTGCTGAACGTAGTGAAGCCCACTTCTCACTCCAGATATTTTTTGATAATTTCCTGCTGATATAAGAGATGAGCCAGGTAACCGGTTATCAACCCGGTGAATATTCCCAGTATAAGCAGCAGGGGCAGCAGTTTCCACGCTGCAGTGCTGTGCAGCAGCAATCCGTTCACTATTGCCAGTTGCACCAGATTATGCAGCGTTGCTCCTAAAATACTGGTGCCCAGCAGGCTTAATCCGCTTTTTAGCCGGAGGGATAGATACATGGCACCAAAGGCGGCAAAACCTGCCCCTAATGAAATTATTGTCATCGGACTTAGCAGCGTGGCGGTAAATATACCTCCCAGGATACACTTACTGAGCAGTACGATAAATCCCGCCAGGGAATTACCTTTCCAGAGCAGCAGCAGAACTACCACGTTGGCAAGCCCCAGTTTAAGAAAGGGCAAAGGTTTCGGGATCAGGGTTTCCAATACATAAATTGTAATGGCAAATGCTGTAAAGAAAGCGAGTACTACCGGATCAATCTTTTTCATATAAAAAAGCGGGTTACGATTGGTAACCCGCTGTGTTCATAAAACTCTCTTACTTATTCGCTGCTTCGAATTCCTTCATGAAGGAATTTAAGGCTTTCGCAGATTCCATAGGAAGCGAATTATAAAGGGAAGCGCGGCAGCCGCCTACGGAACGGTGACCCTTCAGATTATTCATGCGATTTGCTTTTGCTTCCGAGATAAATTTCGCTTCCAGTTCTTCCGTGGGAAGGCGGAAAGGTATATTCATTAAACTGCGGTCTTCCTTAACTACTGTACCGCGATAGAAGTTACTGCTGTCCAGAATGTCATATACATAAGCAGCTTTTTCCTTATTATGCTTTTCCATTTCTTTCAAGCCACCGAAATCTTCTATCCAGTGCAGAACTTTGCCAACCACATAGATCGGGAAGCAGGGAGGAGTATTGAACATCGAACCCTTACTGATATGCGTTTTATAATCTAGCATTGTGGGAAGATTGCCCAACAGTTTTTCCTGATAATCTTTACGGATGAAAACTACCGTTACTCCGGCAGGTCCAATGTTTTTCTGAGCACCGGCATAGATCAGGGAAAATTTGCTGAAATCATAAGGACGGCTCAGGAAATTGGAACTCATATCCGCCACTAACGGCACGTCTGCCGGTACTTCCGGGATCTCGTAATATTCTGTGCCGCGGATGGTGTTATTGGTGGTAATGTGCAGGTAGGCAGGATTCTCGGAAAGTTGATAAGTCTTGGGGATATAGGTAAATTCCTTATCTTCCGAACTTGCTGCCACATGCATTTTTTTGCCGGCTTTCACTGCTTCTTTTAAAGCACTCGTGCTCCAGGCTCCGGTATTAATGTAATTTGCCACTTTATCTTCCGGACAGAAATTTAAGGGTAACATCAAAAACTGCATACTGGCGCCACCGCCCAGGAATATAACATCAAAGTTATCTCCGCAGCCGATAAGCCGCAGGGCTGTGGCTGTGGCATCGTCTATTATGCTTTGATATTCCTTTGACCGGTGACTCATCTCCATCACAGATAGACCAGCTCCATGCCAGTCAATTAGTTCTTTCTGAACTTCCAGCAATACACTTTCGGGCAATACTGCCGGACCAGCACTGAAATTATGAACTCTTGTCATACTTTCCTCCAGGATTATTTTGTGTCAGAAAGTAATTGTCTCCATTTTTCAGGCAAGGAAATTATTTGGAATTCTGCTCAATTAGCCGGAATTTGTAAAAAATCCGACTTAATTCTTATTTTTTGTCACAATTTGCCCGGAAATATAAGATTTTTTTTCCCAAAAATATGCAACTAAATATATTTATAATCAACAGGAAAAACAGTTAAGGTATTATAATGATATTATCTACGATAAATGAATGAAATTTACACTTTATAAACTCCAGTTACGGATACTTGTGATTTTAATGAATATTATTTATAATTATGTGTAACATGTTTTAATGTAATCAAAAACAACATAATATTAGATGTAACGTATAGGCTAATAAAAAAGAACAGGAATTTGAAGATTTTTATTGACATCTACAGGGAAATAATTAATTTATATTTATCACAAGGAGGATAACATGGCTGATAAGAAAAAACCAAGTGCCGGCGCCGCAAAAGCAGCAGCTCCAGCACCAAAAAAAGCACCTGAAAAGAAAAAAGCAACCAAGAAGTAGTTTCTTCCCGGGTTGATTTGGGAAACTGACAATACATAATATTGTTGCTAAAGTTTCCTGTTAGATTAATAAAACCGTCTGTAACTGAGGTTGCAGACGGTTTTTTTATATCCAGTCACTAATCCAAGACCTTGCGAAAGGTCGGTAAACCTCTGCAATGGTCGAACGTGTTGTTTGAAGCCTGGAGATAAAAGTTGTCATCATTGCGGAGTTCTGCGACCAATGCAAGGTGACTCAATTTTCCGATCATTAGCAAGGTGACTCAGTTCAGGGAAGGACATTTTCAGATGTAGAAGCATTACACCTCTTACTTATCACTTTACAAAATGGGTGTGGGAATTATTTTTTGGATTTTAAAAAATAATATAAGATAGAGGCTGAAATGAAGAATGTTTTCTTATTATTACTCTTAGTAATTTCTATTAGTATATATGCTCTGGAACCGCATTTTATGTTTGACCCAGCCATTTCACCTGATGGCTCAAAGGTGTGTTTTGTGTATCTTGATAAGCTGTGGACGGTTGATTGGGAGGGGGGTGATGCGCATTGCCTTACCATAGTGGATCTCGATGTCTCCGGACCACAGTATTCACCAGACGGGAAATGGATTGCCTATATGACCTCCCGTGAAGGTTATCAGAGCATTTATAAAATGCCAGCCGCAGGCGGTCAGGCAGAAGCTGTTACTTATGATGATTTTACGCTTTGTGACTGGTTTCCGGACAGTGCCAGTCTGCTGGTAACTCGATACCAGGAAAGGTATCATGATGAATATTTCCGGCTATATCTGGATGGCAGAGTGGAAAAAATTGCATCTTTTTCTGATTCCTTTTCCAGTTTGAACCGTGAGGGTGATAAGATCATTTTCTGCCGTCGCGGCTATCCTTACCGTGAGAAATATACCGGTTCTGCTAATGGCGATCTCTGGATCTATGATCTGAAAAAAGCAGAATATATCAGATTAACCGAAACAGATTATACCGAGCGTTATCCGCAATTTTCCATGCAGAATGATCGCATCTATTTTGGTGCTTCCGATGGAGATGTTTTTCAACTCTATCAGGTTGATAACCTTGATTTCGGCACGAAAAAGCAACTGACATCCTTCAAGACCTGGTCCTTGCGTGATATAGACGTAGCTTATAATAATGACCGCATTGTATTCGAACATTTTGACCAGTTATGGAAATATGATCCGGAGCAGAAAAAAGCATCTCAACTTAAGGTCGATATTAAGGAAGATGTTCTGGAAAATTCGCTGCAGAAGGAAAGCTGCAATAACTGCGGAAATAATTTCGATGTATCTTCCGATGGCAGTCTGCTGGTATTTTCCTGGAAATATGATCTCTTTGCCATGCCTGTGGAAGGCGGTGAAGTGAAGCAGGTTACTTTTAATCAGAAAGGAATAGAAGATATAGTTATTATGGATGACTGTAAAACGGTATTTTTTACTGAAAATGAGAAAGGTTCTCCCCGCTTATACCGTTTCGATATCAGGAATATTGAGGAAATTGAAGAGATAAAATGGAGTCGCGATAAATATATTGAATATTTAGATAATCAGGAAGGCCGGCTTATCGTGGGCTTTTCAACACTTGAGACCAGAGGAGAGCGTACTGCCGTAGGTGACAGTCTTGGTAATGACCTGCAAATATTGCCGCTTGGTGAACGAAATAATTATGGTGTTCTGGATAAGGATGGACGCTATTTCCTTTATCAGGTGACCGATTATAGCGTCTGGAATCGGGAAATGCGCATTTATGACAGAAATACCGATAAAATGTATCCCATTGAAAAAAGTACTTCCTGGTTTTCTTCGCCACGCTGGGGGAAAGACGGCAAGAGTGCTTTCTATACAAAGTCAGGGGATATATACCGTCTTGATCTGCAGCCTAAGGACGAATATTATTATGATGAAGAAGACAACTGGGTAAAGATCTTGAAAGAAACCGAACATAAAAAGGCAAAGAAAGAAAAAGAAAAAAAAGAAACCGATAAAGAAGACGATGAGGAAAAAGAAGATACTGAAGAAGGACTTCAGATAGAATTTGACGGACTCGACCGGCGTATCTCGCGGATTGCTAATGAAGAAGGCTTTAATTACGTTGTTTACCTTACAAAAGATATGGTTTACTACATTAATAATAAGGATGATATCAAGACTCTCCGTAAAGTAAAATATAATGGTGAAGATGATGAAATAGTCGATGAACTGGGAGCTAATGTGGAAACGATCAACTGTCGCGATAAGAAATGGTTCTTTCAGCGCAGCGGTTCCATATTTCAGATGCCGCTCAATGGCAAAAAACCGGAAATCATCAAGAATAGTTTCAAATACCAGTATGATCGTAAGATATTAAATAAAGATGTATTTGACCAGGTTTGGCTCAGGTTTGGGAGAGGTTTTTATGATCCGAAGATGCATGATCAGAACTGGGACAAGATTTACAAAAAATATGCCGAATACCTGCCATATACTTATGAACCGAGGATACTGGCGAATATAGTCGATGAGATGATTGGCGAATTGAATGCTTCGCATACGGGATTTTACCCGCGCAATGACAAGAATTATCCTCAAACCAGACGAGCTTATCTGGGAGCAACTTTTGATCTGGGCAATTTTCCGGGAAAAGGGGTCAGGTTTAATAAGATTTACCGTAATTCCAGCCTGTCTCTGAATTTCGGCATCAAGCCGGGTGACGTTCTTCTCAGTATCGATGGGGAAGAAGTGGGCGCTGGTTTACCATTTGACAAACTATTCCGAGATAAAGTGGGTGAGAAGATCAAGCTGACTATCGATGTGGGTGACAGCATCCGCACCATTGAAGTGAAAGGCCTCAGTGGAAATTACCGGCTCTGGTATGATGACTGGGTAGAGACCAGACGTGAAAAAGTGGAAGAATGGTCAGACGGTAGAATAGGCTATACGCACATTCAGGGAATGGATGATAGAAGTTTCAAGAAGTTCGAGGATGAGCTTTTCGGGAGAAACTTTGATAAGGATGCCCTGATAATAGATATCCGGTTTAACGGTGGAGGTCATATCCATGATTCTCTCCTGGAGACTTTGACCAAAAAGCAGTATGGCTGGAGTACCAGCCGTTATGCTGATGCCGTGAAATATCCCACTCCCACTGATATCTGGGATAAACCTATTGTTCTGCTCATTGATGAAGACTCCTTTTCGGATGCAGAAATATTTCCGATTCTCTTTAAGAATCTGAAACTGGGAAAAGTTATTGGTATGCCCACTTCAGGTTCCGTGATTGGGACCGGACATATTGATTTCATGGATGGTTCCTCGATGAGAATGCCTTCTTCCGGCTGGTATGAACTTGATTATACAAATATGGAAGGTACTGGAGCCACTCCGGATATTTTAGTGCCTATGACACCGGAAGACTACATCCAGGATAATGACCTGCAACTGAAACGCGCTGTGGAAGAGCTTTTCAAAGAAATTAAGTAAATGTAATAATTTGGCACAATCTGTTCAGATTGTGCCAAAACCTGAAACCTTCACAAGGGAGAAATTCAATTACCAGATCTGGTTTACTTGATCGACCATAACGAAGGTGCAAGATTATTGGCACGATGTTAGAAGGAGACGGATACCCAAAAATGGAGGATAATTGAAATCAGTCATACTGTTGTTATTTTTATTTTTGTTTAACTTACTTCTTTCTGAAGAAGGATATCTGCATAGGGTTGAGCCGGTTAGAGATGATAGAACTATGCGGGAGAATCCTCCTGAGGGAGAAGAAATTGTAAGTCCAGCTGAATTTTCTCATTGTGAGGGTATCATCATTTCCTATGTGAACTGGAGTACTGATTTATTGCATGATATTGCTCGGGCTGTTGCGGATCAATATGCCGTGTATGTACTTGTGGGAGATGAAGTTCAGCAGGCTATTGCCTTTGCTGATATGCAATCTGCAGATGTGAATATGGATAATGTATCATTTATTCTATTTGATCTGATATCACCCGGCAGCATCTGGATTCGAGACTCCGGTCCCTTCTATATTTATGAAGATGGTTTACCTGCAATAGCAGATTATTATTATGGACTATATCCCGGTGATGATTCAATTCCAGCTTATTGTGCTGATTATTTTGAATATCCCAGATATGAAACAGACCTTTTACATCATGGTGGAAACCACATATCTGATGGAAATGGTATGGCATTTGCCAGCACTAATATCACGCAATATAACAATGAATCTCTTTCCGAGATCAAAGAGAATTTCGAAACATTTCTGGGAGTCGATTCACTGGTTGTCATTCCTTCTCTGGAAAATGATGGTACCGGGCATATCGATATGTTTTGTAAGTTGTTAACCGATAAGACATTTATTGTGGGATATTATGAAAATGAAGAAGATGGCTTTGGTAACAATCAGCAGATTCTAAATGATAATGCCGAAATTCTGGATGAATTGACTAATGTATATGGCCAGGATTTTGAAGTAATTCGCATTTACATGCCACCTTTTGTGATGGGTGGGATTAATGGCTCAATTACATTTAGCTATACAAATTCTTTGATTATCAACAACAAAGTATTGGTTCCGGTATATGGCTTTGATTCGGATGAAGAGGCATTGGAATTGTACGAATCGATCTTACCTGATCATGAGATAATTGGAATAAATTCAGCAGATATTATTGAATGGTGGGGAGCAGTGCATTGTGTTGCTAAATTGCATTATGGTGCAAATCCACTGATCATTTTGCACGAAGCGGTTACCGATATAAATGGTAATATGGAAAATGTCATTAGTTTTCGATCAAATCCAAAATTTGATGACATGGCTGCCGCACTTCATTATCGTGAAGATAATTCTACAAACTTTTTTACTCTTTCAGCCATTCAACAAAATGGTGAATGGGAAGTGACTTTGCCTGTGCTGAATCAGGATATTGAATATTATCTTTCCGTATCTGCTTATACAGCAAATAACATACTTCAGGTAACTTTTCCGGAAAATGCACCGGAAGAATATTTTCAAGTGAATGTTGAAAATACTATAGCAGAACAAGAATTTATTCACACCGTGCAAGATATAAAGAAATTTCCTAATCCATTTTTGATAGGAACTCATAATTCTAACAAATTTAACCTTGAATTTCAACTTTCTGAGGCAAGGCAGGTTCAAATAAAAATGTATAACAGCAAGGGGCAATGTGTGAAACATTTTAGAAATCAAAATTGCAGATCTGGTAAGAACACCATTTACTGGGATGGGAAAGACCAGAATTCGCATTTTGTGAGTACCGGTTTATATTTTTATCAAATAGAAACAGATGAAGATAAATTTTACGGAAAATTTGTGGTTATACGCTAAGTGCAGGTGAAGGTTTAAGTATAATTAATAGATATAGGTATGAGAAAGAGTTAATGAAAATTGGATGAACTGCAGCAAGTCCTGATATTTTGGTTGGTAGCTGTAAAAAACACACCGACGAGACGTCTATGCTGCAAGCAGCATTATCATTAGAGAAATTCTACTATTTTAAACCCATTATGTTTACCTTACTAATAATATTCCGTCACTTTTTGGCAGAATATTTTATTCACCCTTTCAAACTCATTTCAAAGCTCTGCCTGGAATGTGTCTTTTTGTCATTTACCGGTTAATTTGCATATTGTATCAGTACTTACAGCTAATATAAATCTTCTTTTTTCTTATCCTCTTTTCTTTTATCCGTGCTATCAGTAAAATCCGGTGCGTCACGAGGTGGTGTGCATCCAGTTGGTGAAAGTCCAACCCGGTTAATTTTCTGTTCGACCGGAAGTGAAAAAGATGGCTACTTCCAGTAATGGATTGGTCAAAGCTCTTTGAATCAGTAAGTAAGCC
>JAIPGO010000016.1 GCA_021736135.1 Candidatus Cloacimonadota bacterium | reverse complement strand
AGTGATCATTTTCTAACTTCTCTGCACTCATCCCGATGTGTCGGGAATACGACTCTTTGCAAAAGCCTAACCTGGACAAGCCAGAACCGAAAAAGAAGAATTTGAACCGCGGATTTTACAGATAGCACGGATAAAAGATAAGAGGATTAGAAAAAAGAAGATCTATATGAGCTGTAAATACTGATACATTTTGCAAATTTACCGGTAAATGACAAAAGTCAGCAGAGTTGACAAAAAGACACATTCCAGGCAAAGCTTTGAAATGAGTTTGAAAGAGTGAATAAAATATTCTGCCAAAAAGTGACGGAATATTACTGGCAAGGTACTACTGCACAAAATGGGAGAGACTGTTCAATGTAAATATTTATCAGGTAACTGTTACGCTCTCAAAATATATCGAAAAGTGCACATTTATCATTTTGAATGCAAATTATCGAAATTGACAAAACGATCTAATACTATTACAAGCAAAGGATATTATTTTAGTCCGTAGGACTTATATATTTGTAGAATATAATGTTGCCAGCTCTCCACCCCCACCCGGCGACCGGCTCCGCCGCCCGCCGGGGTGGGGGCTGCGTGATAATCTCATTTCTACAATTGGATATCCCCTAAAGGGGAAAAAATAATCAAAGGCAATATCCGCTTCATAATGCCTATTTATGGCATTGACTTATACCATATTTGTTAAAAAATGTTAACATGTGCACTATTATTGTTTATATCACATATAAGTTATTGAAAGGGAGTATCTGATGTTGAACAGTCTCAAATGGGATAAATCCTAAATATCAGATAAAAGTTTGACATTAACTCAGTGTTTGCTTCTTTGCTACTCAGCTTATTTCAGGGGGATTTGATGAGACGAAATTTATTGCTTATAATCATATTGCTGCTGATAAATCTTCTGCAGGCAGCTCCCGGAGATATTCCGGTTACACGTAACCTGCTGGAAAGTGAACATCCGGAAGGTACATATCAGGATTTTTTAGAAAATCTGATACCCCGGGAGACATCCTGTCAGGAAGCAAACCGGACACACAGCCGTTTACGGGGAACCTGGCTTTGCGTAGTCGAAGAGAATCTTTATAACCAGCTTAGTGATGAATTAAGCTGGTGGAGCTCAGACCTGGCTCAGGAAGAGCAGAATGTGGTTATGTTAAGCTGGACGGGAACTTCACATGCTGATTTGAAAGCTGTTATTCTGGATTATTATATCAGTGACAATATCATCGGTGTATTTCTTTTAGGCGAACTGCCCGTTTTCTGGTTTGAAATGTGGGAAGACTGGGACTTTGATAATACCTATAATGGCAATGAGACCTGGGTGGATTTTCCCATGGACGAGTATTTTGCTGATATGGACGGGATCTGGAGCGACTTTGATAATGACGGGGCTTATGATTCTCATGAAGGTGAAGTAGCTGCCGAAATTGCAATTGGCAGACTGCGCGGTGACAATCTATCTTTAGCCGGCACTGAACTGGAAATAATTCAGAACTGGTTTCGGCGCAACAATCTTTACCGTAATGGAGTTATTGCAGACAGCGATCTGGCGCTGGGTTATATTGATGATGACTGGGAATCCTGGCAAGATGAATATCATAATGCCCTGCTGCAGGCTTATGAAAACGTGGAGATGGTTTATGAGGTGAACAGCACTTATGCTGATGATTACCGGGAAAACCGCTGGAACACGGATTACGAATGGATACAGGTGCATGTGCACTCCGGTCCCGATGCACATTATTTCTATCAAAACAATGGCAGTAATTATTATCTGGTTCATAATAATCAGATTCCATCATACGACCCTCAGGCATTATTCTATAATCTTTTCTGCTGCTCCAATGCCCGTTTCACGGAAGCTAATGCCATGGGCAGCCTTTATGTGCTGGGTAATAATCATGGCCTGGGCAGCATTGGTTCCACAAAAACAGGCAGTATGCTGACTTTTGAAAATTTTTATACTCCTCTGGGTGAAAATGAGACACTGGGAGAATCTTTGCGGCAGTGGTGGAATACGACGGTTGACGTAGATCAGGAATATATTCAAGGTTACCGCACCTGGTTTTATGGCATTGTATTGATTGGTGATCCCAGCCTGAAGACCGAATATCAGCCGGTATCTGTTATCGGAGACATTGACTATAATGGTAATATCGAGGCTTTTGACGGTTCGCTGGTACTGCAGTATAGCGTGGGATTAAATCCCAGTGGCACTCCGTTGCCCTGGAGTCCATCACTTCTTCATTTTGCAGATTGTGACGGCAACGGCAGCATCGAAGCTTATGATGCATCTCTTATACTGCAATACTTTGTGGGCTTGATACCGGCATTTCCGGTTGAATAATATTGGCAGATACAGGGCAGATACGCAGGTCTGCCCGTACGGGTGGTTGTTAAGAGTTTATGGAGCCACAAGTCGACCATTGCGGAGGTCTGCGACCATTCGTAAGGTCTTAGATGGTATATGGTAATGATGGTATCTGAAAAAAAGTCAAAACTTTTTATTGACTGATATGAGAGGCGTTCAGTTTTATTTTAAATGAAATTAACTTTGGAGGTAAATATGGCAGATGCTTATATTTATGATAGAAAAAAATTCTGTGTTCCGGTAACTAAGGCGGAACCACTGGAATCAATCCAGTTCATAATCGATGATTTCATCAAGAAGGGTATCACCTTCTGCATCGATGGCGAAGGCGAGAACTGGGAGATCTGGCGAGAAGTGGAAGAAGAAGACAGTGATAAGATCAAGAAATCCGGTTCTCCAGAAAAACCAGCATACCTTTACGTTGACGGGAAAAAAATCGAGGAATATCAATCCCTCAAATAACTGCTTTTCTGCATTAAAAAAATACCCCGCTTTAGGCGGGGTTTTTTTATTTTTCATAAAACAGAATCACTCAGATTAGTTAAACCCTCTTAATGCAATAGGATTTCACAAATAGAACCAAGTTTATGGCACAGAGAAAGTTACAAAATGATCATAAATATCAAAAATATTCACTGATCATTTTCTAACTTCTCTGCACTCATCCCGATGTATCGGGATTAGCACTCTTTGTATAAGCTTACTGCACAAAATGGGTTAGAATTTATTTCTTTTGTGGAATTTCACAGGTGGCAAATTCCGTAGTATCATCATCATCTTCGTGGTAAGTAATCCATTTTTCCGCAGACCAGGCGGCTATAGCGCCATCGGCAGCAGCCGTGATCACCTGGCGCAGTTTTTTGCTGACGATATCGCCGGCAGCATAAATCCCCGGGACATTAGTATGCATATCTTCGTTCACTTTCACAAAGCCTGCCTCATCAAGTTCTATCCGTGATTCAATGATTTCATTATTCGGTAATATCCCGGCATATATAAAAATTCCGTCCACCGGTACTTTGCTTCGTTTTTCCAGTTTCTTGTTATAAATAGTAATGGAGGTCACGAAATCATCACCATTCACTTCCTGCACTTCAGAATCCCAGATTATCTCGATCTTGGGATTATTAAAAGCGCGCTCCTGAATGATCTGCACGGCACGCAGCTTATCCCGGCGATGGATAAGGTATACCTTTTTCACGAAGCGCGTTAAAAAGATTGCTTCTTCCACTGCAGAATCACCACCACCAACCACGGCAACTGCTTTATCACGGTAAAACACACCATCACAGGTTGCGCAATAGGAAACACCCTTGCCATAAAATTTATCTTCTCCGGGAACATTCAATTTGCGGGGATGCGCTCCCGTGGCAAAGATCAGGGTTTTGGCATGATACATCCCTTTGTTGGTTTCGATCACTTTACATAAGCCCTGTAAACCAATACCTTTTACTTCTTCCTCACGGTAATCGGTGTTGAATTTGTCGGCATGTTTTTTCATTTCGTCCATCAATTCAAAACCGCTCAGTGTTTTATGAAATCCGGGATAGTTTTCCACTTCCTGGGTAACGGTTATTTGACCGCCCATAATGCCTTTTTCAAAAACGACGGTTTTCAGACCTCCGCGTGCGGCATAAATGGCAGCGCTCAATCCGGCAGGACCGGAACCAATGATGGCAATATCATACTTGATCACATCATTCATATTAAACTCCACATTCTATAATTTAAATTGTTTAGGCAGTAACAGGTTGAGATTTAATTCTTCCTTTCCGTTTTTCCATACGACAGTGAGCTTCATTTCCGGGTTGAATTCGCTGAGCACTTGACGGCAGGCCCCGCAGGGATAGAAAGGGGTATCGGTATCAGTATAGATACACATTTCGGGAAATTCCCGCTCGCCGGCACTTACAGCCTTAAAAGCGGCAATTCTTTCGGCGCAAACGGTAAGCCCGTAAGAGGCGTTTTCCACGTTACAGCCACCGTAAATATTACCGGAACTGCTTAACAGTGCTGCTCCGACTTTAAAACCGGAATATGGTGCATACGCATTAGCTGCAGATTCTCGTGCTGCTGCCAGTAATTTATCTTTAATATCCACAAAATCCTCCTCTCATATATTAACGTAAAATGAGAATTTTGCCTGTTTTTGTTATTTCACCCTGGTTCATTCTCACAAAATAAATTCCGCTCGCCAGATCTTCGGGATTCCAGCTAACCTCATGTGTTCCGGCAGGATATAAAGCAGAGGCAATATTACCACATAGTCTGCCCTTGAGGTCATAAAGATTAATTTTCACTTCTTCCGCTTTGGTCAGATCAAGCAGGATCTTAATATCCTGACGGGAGCTATTCAGATAGAAAGGATTGGGATAAATGGTCATACTACCGGCAGAGAGCAGGTTATCATTTTCACCGGTAATGAATTCGGTCTGCTCCAGTGTCAAGTCATCAATAAAGATCCCTATTTCGGGCATAGTGGCATATTCTGAAAAATCCTCGATGATCTCGGCATAATAGAAATCAAAAACGAGCTGATAGGAAGAACCTGTTTCCGGAGTTTCTGACAGGATCTCATCCAGATAAAACTGATAATATGCCCAGTCTGCTTCAATATATATATCAGGAGGCGGACGTCCGTTGTCTATGCTAAGAGCACCACCGGAACCCAGAAATACGATGTTCTGTTCACCAGCCTCAGAAACAAATTTCAGCATGAAACCGTCCTCGCCATACATGGGCATCTGAAATTTATACTGGAAAGAAAGCTCTGTGCCGGGACTCCAGCTTATGAGGGGTGTGGTAAGCAGATAGTGCCCAATTTCGGCAGGACGGCAGGAAAGCGAATAACTACCGGAAACAGAATAAGTATCCACCTGCTGCCAGGCTTCATCTCCTTCCCAGTCCGGAAATTCTTCGAAATCTTCGTCCAGTTGCAGATTGGCATTGCCTACGCAGTAAGGAAAGGTTTTGTACCATACTTTGTTGAAACCCCAGTGGACAGTGACACTGATATATGAAGTTGTGAAATAATCTTCAGGCAGATCTGAAGATAAATACAAGAGGTTATTCAATTCAAATTCATCGCCAATGCTCAGATTTGTGGGATAAATATACGTTAAATGATAGGAATAATCTATATATTCATCATTTTCATGGTTCCAGTAAATTTCAACGTATTCTATATTATTCAATTCAGCATCATTTCGGAAATTATATGTTATCGGTAAATTATCACCGGCAATAAATTCATCTTCTTCCCAGTTGACATTTACCAGCTTTATATCTGCACTGCGTAAAACCATGTTCAACCCCCCGGTAGCCAGCAGTTCTCCACTCTCAGCAGTATGTAATTCTATTAGAGCCGTAATTTCTGTACCATTATTCAGGTAGTTACTGTTGTAGTAATTCATGAAAAATCCCGGCAAGGAAATTGTCTCTCCCGCTGCGGCAGTAAAAATTTCTTCCGGATCGTTATCAAAGGTCAGCACTTCCGGTTCAGATCCTGCAGTCATAGTAAAAGAAATACTCTCCGTTAAAGGATTTATAACGCTGATGTGAATTCCCTGATAAGTGTTCAACTCTACAAATTCCGGTGCATAGTCAAAATTAATCAGCGGCATCAACACCACGTCCTCATTACTCAGATCCTGCCACCTGTAATTTCGGGCATAGACGGAATAGTAAAATTCTGTTCCAGCCTGCCAGGGAATAAAGGCAAAGCCGTCATTACCAGTGAGCCATCTTTCATCCAGATCGCTGATCACGGCACCGGTAACAGGGACGCCGTTGCAGGTAACCTGAACGTAAAGCTGATCATCGACGTGTGTTGCCAGAACCTCCATTTCCCGGGGATTAAGCGTGTTTAATAAAGCTGCTGCATCCCCGCTAAGGTTCAGTTCATAGCCTACCCATTTAAAAACAGATGCTCCCTGGTAAAATGCTGTAAAAGGCAGCTTTTGCAGAGCCTGGGCGGTACCCAGTTCCATAGAGCCGCTGCCGTCAAAAAGGGTGTGGAAAAACTCGCGCTGGTAAAATTCCGAGAAACCGAAAGACGGCGCACTTGGTGCTCCCCAGCCATAAGAAGAATTGCCTATATATCCCAGGAAATTACGCTCCGGGGTGCGTACAAAAGCCTCACCGACGGTATCATAATCAAAAGCCAGCGACCAGCAGCCGATAGAATAAAACATCCCGCCCCAGTCATTAGTGAGGTTTTCCACATCGGCGATATAGATATGCCCATAATTAGGCAGGGATAATACGTTGAGAAAGGCGTGCCCGGTATGCTGAACAATATTCTTTCCGGCTGAGAGCATGGCGAAGGCATTTTCTTCCGTGTTTTCATCATTATAAAGAAACTCTATATCATAAGTATCCGGAAAATAATTATCATAGATATATTGCTGGCACTGTTCACTGGCACTACCAGCCCATAATTCCATAGATAACCCTCCCGCAACTTCATAATCATCTATCAAGCCTTTTTCATAAGAAACCAGTTTATTGATATACTCCATCAGGTCAGCTGTGGAATTGGCGGGTATGCGACCCACAAAAACTTCCGGATACAGGTCAACTTCGTCTTCATCTTCTCCGTATAGCGTATCGGCATCGGCATTCCAGTTACCATCCAGGCAACTGTAATACATATCGCAGGCCAGGTCATTTTCACCGGCATGCACGCCGTAAGCGCAATCAAAAGCATAGGCATAACGCGCCGGGATGTGTCCCGTATCTCCAGCCAGGGTAACAAAATCTATCCCCTGGTTCAGTTGCATATCCGCAATGCAGGCGCGAACCTGAGCTGCCAGATCTTCTCCCTCATACTGGGTGCTGATCTCGCCAATACTCCGGAAATATACATCATATCCCTGCTGGTAGCGCCAGTCGATCAGAGGCTGCAGAGCATTCTGGAACTGCAGCGGTGCGATCAGAAGATAAGATGACGGATCGCGGTCACCAGAGGTAAGACCCAGCTTTGTCAGAGCCTGATTTACGGCATAATTATCGCTGAACTGAACCGGTGCAAAGCCCGTTGTCTCATAAGTCAACTCGAAATATTGCGGTATCTGCACCTCACCGGTAAGTGCGTTATACTGCAATCCATTCAGGGTTATTCCTGCCAGACTGGTGCTGCCGCATATACCGGTATTATAACTTTTTAACCAGTTTTTAGGGTACTGCTCATTATAAAATTCCAGCTTCATTTCAGTGAATCCGTTTTTTGCCTGAGACAGCGCTTCTGCCTGCTGAACCGGAAACATAGGTTTATTGATCCGAATGGTTTTAATCCCTTGCGCTTTCACTTCCAGAGAAGTGAATTCTGCTGCACCTGCCAGGTCAATAAATACACTAACCAGTGGAATACCCGGTGCACCCGCTTCCTGCTCATAGATGGTATCTTCACCATGGCTGATCAGAGTATATCCATTCAGCTCAGTTATTTGATAATCAGGATTGGCAACAGTAATCTGCTCCGGACACAGCATCAATGTCACCATTAAAGCCATTAAAACCATTAATTTCTTCATAATATACCTACCATAGATTTTCTTCTATTATCTCCAGATCTTTTCCAGTAAAACTCTCCACAACCAGGTCACATCCGCTCAGATCCTGTTCACCCGAAGATGGGTTACGGAACCCAATACAAGTCATATTCGCCTTTTTCGCTGCTCGTGAACCATTTGCGGAATCTTCAATAACCACACAATGCTCCGGGCTTGCACCCAGTAAAGCCGCCGTATGCAGATATACATCGGGGAATGGCTTACCCTGCGCAACTTCATCTCCTGAAACCAGCACATCAAAATAATTGCGGATACCCAGCCTGTCCACCACCAGCCCGATAAGACCCATAGGTGATGAAGATGCCACAGCAATCAGCATGCTGCGCTCATTAATGTAGTCCAGCAGCTCTATCAGTCCCGGCATTGGATTTAACTCCAGTTGTTCAAAATGCGCCTGCAGTTTCGCTGCCGCCTTTGCCATCAGTTCTGCAACAGTAAATGGCAGGGCAAAGGTTTCCTGCAGTTCCGTCCACATCAGCTTACTGCTCAAACCCACAAATTTGTTATATTCCAGCGCTTCCGTATCAATTCCCAGTTCTTGGAAAAATTTCTGCTCCACCTGGTAATGCTCACGCTCAGAATCTATCATCACACCATCCATATCGAAGATTACGGCTTCAACCATCAAATGCCCCTCAAATATTTATCTGCTTTTACCAGAGTTTCCATGATCGGCAGATCCTGTGGACACCGAGTTTCACAATGACCGCATTGAATGCACTTATCTGCCCGGTTTTCCTCTCTCAGAAAAAGACTATACATGCTCTGTCCCCATTTTGGTGCTTCATAAATGCAGGCTGTATTATAAAACCTGAATATTATCGGAATAGCGACTTTCTGCGGGCATGCCCGGCAATAATTGCATTCGGTGCAACCAATCATCAGTCGTTCTTGAAAAGTATTCTTCAATACCTGCAAATAATGATGTTCTTCTTTAGTAAGGGGAATTTCATTCTTTCCGGCAATGGCAATATTTTCTTTCATTTGTTCCATATTATTCATACCGCTAAGCAATATTTTCACTTCCGGTTGTTCCCATACCCAGCGCAGACCCAGATTAACATTTCCGTTTACAATGCCTAGTTCCTTAACAGCCTTTTTCACATCATCCGGTGGTTCTTTCGCTAAAAGCCCCCCTTTGAGCGGTTCCATCACGATAACATCTATTCCACGTTTTGCTGCATATTTTAGTCCCGCCTCACCGGCTTGAAATTCCGTATCCATATAGTTATATTGAATCTGGCAAAATTCCCAGTTATAGCTTCTGATTATTTCCTTAAACACTTTCAGTTTATCATGGAAGCTGAATCCGATATGCCTGATCAGGCCTTTTTCCTTCTGTTTTTCCAGCCACTCCAGCACACCCAGTTCCTTCATAATCGGCCAGCTTTTAGCATTTAAGGCATGCAGCAGATAAAAATCTATATAATCCGTACCCAGCCGCAGCAGTTGTTCCTGCAGCAGCCGGTCAAAATCAGCATTTTCCTTCACCGCCCAGCAGGGCAGCTTATCGGCGATGAAAACCTGTTTCCTTCGGTCTCCCAGCGCTTCACGTAAAAAGCCTTCACTCATACCTTTATGATAGGGATATGCGGTATCAAAATAATTTATCCCGTTTGCCAGAGCAAAGTCAAACATCTCTTTTGCTTTCTCAAAATCAATTTTGCCATGCTCACCTTCCACTACCGGCAGACGCATTAAACCAAATCCCAGTATTGAGACCTGCTCCCCGGGATTTCCTAATTTTCTGTAATTCACTATGGCTCCTTTATTTCATCTTTAATTCTTAATCCTTAATCCTTAATCTCCCCCCATCTTTCATCGTCCATTGCCCATCGTCCATTGCCCGCCTTCTACTCGACTGCGTGTCGTTGCATTAGCGGGAGCTAATGCACTCCAAAAAAATACATAACCATCCAGACAGCATCACTTCTCTCTGTAAAGAATTTAATCATTTTTACTTATATAGTATAAATTTCTCCATCTTGAGTCAGCAAAATAATTAGGATTAAATCGGCTTAAATGGTTCAACTTGTTTTTTTTGCAGATTAAGCAGGCAATTAATCATAACCACACTAAGTATTCATGATACTGACTTTTGCCTGTTGCGCATGGGAGCCGGCAAATAATACGGGCTCTTCATCTTAAAAAGTAATCGTCTTTCCCGTCCGCAAACCGGAGTCATCACGGTCCTGGATTAGTTATTAATTACACTCCCTACTAATACTTCCGCTATCTCTTCGCCCGTCTGTGCCTTCCGTAATTTCTCCAGATTGCTGTCAGACATCAGGATATTTTTGGAAATATAGGAAATACTGAATAGATGCTGGTAATCATTGTGCAGCAGCAGCAGAAAATAAAGTTCTACCGGCTTGTTATCAAGTGCATCAAACTCGATAGGTTCTTTGCTTCTGCCAAAAAGAACTGCCGGCTTTTTGATTTTCGAAGGATGAAAATGACGCGCATGCAACAGGGTAACTCCATTACCAACTGCTGTGGAGACCAGCTCTTCCCGAGCCACCACTACTTGATAAAGCCACCGGTGATCACGCACTACACCCAGTTCCTTCGCTTTCTTACTCATTTCTGCAATAGCTTCATATTTATTATCTGCCTCAAAATCAAGATTAATATATTCCGGTTTATAATAATCACTGAATTTGCAGATTGACCGCTGTAAGGATAATTTTCTTACTTCCTCTTCGTTCAAACTTGCCAGCCATTCATCAAGTTCTGCCTGATCAATCTTAATCGTGTTCCCATTTTTAACTGTCTGCAGCAGATCCGAATTGATCATTTCCCTGATCACGGATATAGTTACTTTCAAATGCGCTGCCGCCTGTTTCAATGTCAATAATTCACGCACCATCTACCTCTCCTTAAATATCTCATTCATAAATATAATTACGCCTATTACTTCTATCCTGTCAAGAAATACTGGAATTTTTTCTTCATGTTCCCGTTTTATGCCTTTCATTTCAAGAAACAAGGGGGCTTATGCCCCCTCTTGTTTTAAGCTTCAACAATCGAATTATGCAAAGTTTCCAGGTCAATTCCGCAGGAGGGAAGTCCAGCAGCAGTTACCAGATTGCCAACGTTAGGTGCAGAAGTTCCCAGCAAAGCACCCGGTTCACCACCGAAGTCAGCAACAGTAAGAGTTGTAATATCGAACGAAGCTGCCTTTGCAGCAGCAAAGCAAGCTTTGACGAATATATTCATACTGGTGCGAGGGATCTGGGTGCATCCGTCAAGCTGGGTTTCATTCCAGGCACCTGCATAAGTCTGCATATCAGCCAGGAATCCGATATCTGCATCTTTCCAGGTTTCTGTGACAGCGGTTGTTTTGGCAGCGAATGCCGCCTGACCTACGGGATTATAGGGAATAAAGTAGTCGCGCAGAAAAGTAACTTCCAGGTCTTTCCAGCCATAAGCCACTTTCTCACCATCACGACCGGTTACCACAAGGTAAGGTGATTTTAAGGCAGTTTTCATAATAGAACTCCTTTCTGAATGTGAGAAGCGTTAATGTTTGCCCAAACACGCCTGCCTGATCAGGGCAGCTCACATTCAACAAACTTTTTTTGTGAGCTTACAGCTCAAAAAGTGTCATCAGCTAAAATATTGTCAATTACATAAAATTTCAATTAGTTAGTGATGTCACTTATTTCATATAAACTGTATATAAATGTCACTTATTTCATATATTTTTTTTTCTCTCTGTGAACTTTCTGAGCAACCGGGTGAACTCTGTGAGCTTAGTAAACGGAGTTGACGCAGCGGACTTAGCAGACGCAGCTGACATAACTGACGCTGGAAAGCCGGGAAAAAGATAAATAATTACTAAAACAAATGTTCTATTTCAGGCTGGTAAAATAATAAGGATTTTTGGGGTGATTTGGAAGCCATAGCATCCCTATAGCATCCACTCTTTAGTGGCAGTAAATAGTTGTAACTTTATGATAAATAATATAATATGATGGATTTTTAATAAAATACGGTGATGAGTGAGTGAAAATTAGAAGATTGACGGGAGATATTTTTTATTGTGTTATGCGTTCGTATTATGAGAGGGAGTGATGTCGGAAGAGAGAATGGCCGGGGGTAAACACAAGGTTTACCCCTACGAATTCGCGTCACCGATCACTGATTACCGTTCACTATCTTCTCAATCAATTCCTCGTCAGCAATATAAGGCATGGTAATATGGCCTTCATCTTTATGTTTAGTGTTCCATTGAGCCACAGTTTCGAGAGCGGGAGTATTTCTTGCCCATGATCTTCTGGCAACACCACCCATCACGTCCCAGCATAAAGCACTTTTGATCACTTTATCAGCATGCACAGAACCGTCTAAAAGCAAACCGAAGCCACCATTTGATGCTCGTCCTATTCCTGTGCCACCACCATTATGCAGAGCCACCAGCGTCATACCCCGTGCGATGTTTCCGCCCCAGCACTGCACGCTCATGTCTGCAGTTACGCGACTGCCGTCATAGATATTAGATGTTTCGCGGAAGGGAGAATCCGTACCCGAAACGTCATGATGATCTCGTCCCAGAAGCACAGGACCGATCTTTCCGTCCCTCACCATCTGGTTGAATTTCAGCGCGATTGCAATCCGTCCTTCCTCATCAGCATAGAGTATGCGGCATTTAGTACCAACAACCAGTTCATTTTCTTCTGCTGTAGCTATCCAGTGATAATTATCCCGATGCAGGGAACTGAGCGTCGGGTCTATGCAGTTCATAGCAGCCTGGTCAGTCAGATGCAGGTCTTGATCCTGGCGCGAAAGGCATACCCAGCGGAATGGACCAAAGCCACGGTCAAAGCACACTGGGCCCATAATATCTTCCACATAAGAGGGCCAGATGAAACCTTCTGAAGTATCATACCCGTTGGAAGCGATATCCTTTGCCCCGGCATCAAATATCGATGCCATAAAACTATTGCCGTAATCCCAGAAATAAGAGCCCTTTTGCGTCAGATTTTTAATCACCAGGTAATGCCGCAGCAGAGATTCATCCACTTTGACCTTGAATTGTTCCGGGTCTTGTGCCAGCAGCAGGCGTCCATCTGCAAAGCTTAATCCCGCGGGAGTGTAGCCACCTTCATAAACGGCATGGCAGCTTGTTTGATCAGAAATAAGTTCAACAGATATATTTTCCCGGTCAAAATATTCCAGTAAGTCCACGATATTACCCTGGTAAGCAATAGATACTGCTTTCCCATTCTGCCGGTATTCCTTCATCCATTCAGCGATCTTTCCCAGTTCAGGGCTTACCAGTTTTACCCAGCCTTGTGAATATCGCGTTTCTATGCGGCTGCTGTCAACTTCGGCAATAACACCGATGCCTCCGGCAATTTCCACGGCTTTCGCTTGCGCACCGCTCATACCGCCCAGTCCCGAAGACACAAAATAAATCCCTTTCAGGTCTTTATTTTCCGGAATGCCCAGGTATTTTCGTCCCGCATTTAAAAGTGTGATATATGTTCCATGCACGATGCCCTGGGGACCGATATACATCCAGCCACCGGCAGTCATCTGTCCGTAATTGGTAACTCCCATTGCTGTTAAGCGTTTAAATTCCTCGGGATTATCCCATTTTCCCACGATAAGTCCGTTCGTGGATATCACCAGCGGTGCCTCCTTCGAAGATGGGAATATGCCCACCGGATGCCCAGATGATACCACCAGAGTCTGGTCTTCCCGGATCACTTCCAGGTATTTCTTGATCAATCTATATTGCATCCAGTTCTGACACACCTGCCCCGTCTCGCCATAAGTTACCAGTTCATAGGGGTAAAGAGCGATATCAAAATCCAGATTATTATCAATATTGACCTGCAAAGCGCGTGCTGCCAGGATGCCCTTATATTCATCAACGGGTTTCCCGACGAGTCTGCCCTGGGGACGCCAGCGGTAACCATAGATCCTGCCCCTGGTTTTCAGTTCTTCTAAGAATTCCGGTGCTACTGCTGTATGCAGCTCTGTCGGGATATAACGGAGTGCATTTTTCAATGCTATACGGATTTCATTTTCACTCAGGTTCAAACCTCTATCGGGAGCCCTTCTTTTGCCTGCTTCAAACTCAGGTTCCGGAGGAAGCTCTGCTTCCAGATGTATCACCATAGCTTCATTATAATTTTTTGTTTGCATATGTTAACTCCAGGGATTGTATTTAATTAAAAAAATCTATTTCTGCATTGAGCGGGGAATGCGTTTCATAGTCTTGCGAACTGGTTTTTGCGCCGGTTTTTTTTCAGGCTTCGGCGCTGCAGTCATAATTCGCTTCTGCAAGAAAGTGTTATCAGCCACTTTCGGATTCAGTGCTTCGGTAACAGCAGCTTCCAGCTTATCAAGAACATCTACCGAAATTGCATTCTTGGATATATTCCGCTTATTATCCTGCAGCACAAATATCGAGATGGGAAGATCTTCAGAAAAATTGCAGTAGCAGTCCGATATGCTTTCGCAGATTACAAATACTCTTGCCACCCGTGACATCCTTGCTGCCAAAGCCGCATAATGTTCGATCATGAACATGTGTTCAGCCCGGGGATTCTTATAGGCAAAAAATAACAGATAAGGTAGAATAACATCGGTTTTTATAAAATTTCGCTTACCCGCAATGCGGTATTGAAACTCAATTTTCTGCGTTAAAGAAAGCACTGGGGGTGTCTGCAGCTTTGATATCTCGGGATTTATGGAATTCTCCAGCGGATTGGACCCGGTTAGGGTAAAATCGTAACTGAAGGAATTAAAACCCCAGTTCATTCCCGGCTCTTTTATGATCTCTTTTCGTATCATTAAAGCTGATATGAGATCATGCAGGTAATAGGCGGCAAATAGAGGTGAAGTATGATGAAATCCCGTATTCCTGGCTTTATTAAAAATAAATTTTTTGTTGTGCAGGGTGAGTAGAAACTGGGAAAGCGCATCTGCCAGGCTGGCATTGCTTGAATCCGGCACCTCGATCAACTCCTGAAAATTCTTCCAGCGCAGATGCAATTCACCTAAATACATTTTATTAACAGGACTCTTCTCCTGCTTCGCTAAATTACTGAGAAGTTCTGAATAATACATAAATCCTCTTTCTAACATGTAAGTTACTTATTTAACTGTATAGTTTTCCAATCCGCAAAACTTTGTCAAGCAGAAACCTCTTTTAGGCAAAATTAATTTTATGAAACCGTTCATTCCGGAACTCGCTTCAATCTTAGGGATGGCTTGAAAAAGCATTATGAAATGAAGACTTATTCTTCCGCAAGTTTTTTTTGTGGAATGCTTTATGGGATAAAACCTTTATAACAAAAATCTTAGATTAATGATCAGCTAAGGTGGATTTGCCCTTAGCCTGCTCTTATGTGACACTGTTTTACCGGGATTGTGACATATTTAAGATTAATAAACAAAAATGTGACAAACCGCTTGACGGGCTGGAACTCTCAGGTTAATATTGGTGTATGGAAAAATACAAGAAAATTAAAGAAATCGGCAGAGGCAGCTTTGCTGTTATCTGGCTGGCAGAGGACGAAAAAGGTCAGCGTCTTGTTTTGAAGCATTATGCTTCGCAGAATCTATCGGAGGCCCGACGAGAATATTTATATTTAGTGGCAGCAGCAGGAGTAAATGTACCGGTTGCCCGGTCATTTTATACAGATATGGAAGGTGTTTGGCTGGCGATGGAGTATATTGAAGGTGAGAGCCTTACGGCAGGAGCTTTCAGCAGTGAGCAGGAATTGAACAAGTGGTTTTACCGTCTGGTGCGGCAGGTGCTGCATCTGCAGGGGCTGGGCATCTGTCTGAACGATTTGAAGCCGGATAATATACTCATCCGGTCTGATGAACCATACCTGCTGGATTTTGGACTGGCGACGCCGAATCATTATAACGACGGTATATTCCGGGGCAATATTGCTTATGCGAGTCCCGAGAAGTTATTATTTAAAAGCTGTCATTTTGCCTCAGACATCTTTGCGCTGGGGCTGCTTTATTATTTTTTGATCAAGGGTGAACATCCGTCGGAAAAACGGGGAGATGACTTCTGGCAGGAGATATTAAGAACCCGGGAGCGCTGGGAAGCCTGGCTGGAATCAGCATCTCTGCCGGATTTTTTAAAATCAATGCTGAACTGGAGCGTCAGCGAGCGGATGAGTGCAGTTTCAGTACTACACTGGTTTGCTACGCTGGCGGGTGAAGAGATAGAATCAGGACTTGAGCTGGCCCAGAGTTATCATTTTCAGATACAGGACGAACTGGCAGAACAGTTACTGCGTCAGGGCAGATTACGCTGTCATCCTGATGATGAACCGGAACGGATAGCGGAACAGGCAATGCTGCGCAGTGAAGCAGCCGGTAAGGCAGTAGTAATTATCAGAGAAGAAGAACTGCTGGAAGAGCGGGAGTTAATTCTGGAACGGTTACGCCGCATTTTAGGCGTGAAACTGGAAAACATAAATGATCTTTGGAAAAATGACTGGGAGGGAACACAGCTACTGGTAATTTTCCCCAGGCAGGCGGGGGGGTCTCCCTTTTTTGACCGGTTAAGCAGCCGTCCGGGGATTTTATTTCTGGAAATATCTCAGGAAAGCCAGGCGCATTTCGTCAAGCCGGCAGAATATGAGGAATATTTTCAGCTTTTGGGTCAAAAACCTTCAACAGGCGTAAAAGAGCCATTATCCATCGCCGCCGTAAGGTTGCTGGCCCGAGCAGATAAACCTACCGCTCCGGAACAGGCAAGCGCTCCCCTGTTACAGATGGCAGCCTGGCTGGGTTACTGGCTGCCGGTGCAACTGGCAGCGATCTGGGAAAAGAACTGGGCAGACAATCTGGCAGCAGGTTTGCATAGTGGCATGATTATTCTTTCAGGCAGCGCTTTTAAGGCAGTGGAAAGCTTTTATCAGGCAGAAGAGCCGGCAGCAGCAGAACAATATCTGGCATTAGCACTGGAACAGGAGTATTACTTAACAGCCTCCTTGATCTATTTACGGCAGGGAAATAAGGCTGCCGGAATAGAGTTTATGGAAAAACATTACCGCTTCCTGGTGCAGCAGGGCTTTCTGGTGAGTGCCTGGCAGGCACTGTCTATACTGGATACTTTTCTGGACTGGGAAGGGCATGGTTATTCTCTGCAGAAAGCGAAGGCTTATCTGGCGCGACAGTTAGGAGATGCAACATTATCGCTGGAGCTTTACGGTAAAATAGGAACAGCCGCAGGCAGTGAAGAAGAAGCAGTTATTAAAGTCGATATGGCAATAGCGCAGCAGGAACTGGGCAATTTTGCAGCAGCAGTAAAAGCAAATCAGGAAGCGCTGGTCTATTTTCGGCAGTCGGGAAAGGAAAAAGCGGAAATGCGCTGCCTGAATAATCTGGCCGCAGTATATTATGAGCAAAGGGATTTTAATCGCTGCAGCGCAATTTATCAGGAAATAATCGGACTGACGGAGACAAAGGCTAAGCAGGCTTTTGCACGTAATTACAACGTGGTAGCCCAGATTAATCTGGCAGATGTTTTTCTGCATAAAGCGCAATGGAAACGGGCACATATCTATGCGCGCAATGCCGTGCAGGCTGCCCGTAAAATGCAAGTGCCGGCTTACAGACTGCAGGCGGAATTGATTGCCGTTTTTGCTCTTTTTGCGCAGAAAGAAACAGCAGACCTGGACAGAATAATAACGGAACTGCAGCAGGATGAAGCGCTGGTGGAAAATCCAGCGCTGGCGAAAGAACTATTAACTTACATTCTGCCGTTATGGCAGGGAATTGCGGTGAATAAGGCACTGGAAGAACTGGAGCCTAATCTGAAAATTGCAGAGACTCTAAGTGAGAATGTATTGCTGGCCTTATTCTTTACTGCCTGGCAGAATCGAGACGGTAAAGCATTGCAGACGCTATATCCTCTACTAAAAGAGCCTTTGCTGCACAAACTGGCAGAAGGATTATTCCTGGCAGACCGGAAACTGGTAATCAGGAATCTGGGCGAGTTAAGCAGGCTGGATGACTGCTGGCTATATATAAATTACGGTTATCAACTGGCACTGGCAGGCTGGCAGCAGGATGCAGAAGTGCATAAAGAACTGGAAAAGATACTGGAACTCTATTCTTTTTATCCGCTGGAACAGATATTAAAAGCACAAAAACAGGAAACGCCGGAACACCTGAGTCTGCTTTGGGACATAGTAAGTATGATCCATAACAAAGTGGAATTCGAATCAATCATAGCAGAAGTTCTTCGAGGTATAATCAAAATTGCAGGACTCGACCGGGCACTGTTTTACGAATTACAGGAAGGCAAGTTGAAGGCAGTGCAGGGCATAAACAGCGAATTACAGGCTATAGACCTGGAATCAGTACGCGTAAGTGAAACAATTCTGCTGGCAACCCTGGAAGAAAATGAAATACGCTTCCTCACGGATCTGCAGGAAGCCACCAATTTTGATATACATTCCAGTATTTTCGGGCTGGGTTTGCGGACGGCAGTCTGCTACCCGTTGCGCTTTGAGAGTGCTATACAAGGAGTAATCTATTCTGATGCCCGGGCAGAGCGGGTCTTTTCCAGTGAAGAGAAAAAACTGATCGAATCAATCATGGTGCAGGGACGTTCCGCTTATGAGAAAGTACTGCACTGGCAGAAACTGCAGGAACAGCAGGTGGCACAACTGGTGATGCTGGACCCGGCAACGGGAGGCGAACTTGTGGGCAACAGTCCGCAGATGCAGAAGATATACCAGATGATCGGCACAGTAGCCCGGCATAATGTGAACATCCTTATCACCGGTGAAACGGGAACAGGCAAGGAACTCATAGCGCGCGCCATTCATCGCATCTATGCACCGGAAAAACCGTTCATACCGGTAAATTGTGCTGCTATCCCGGAAACGCTGCTGGAAAGTGAGCTTTTCGGTTACGTGAAAGGCGCTTTTACGGGAGCTGACCAGAATAAGCAGGGGTTAATTTCCGCAGCACGCGGTGGAACGTTATTTCTGGATGAGATCGGCGATATGCCGGTTGCCTTGCAGGCAAAGCTGCTGCGAATGATCCAGGAACGCCAGGTAACACCGCTGGGCAGCTATCAACCTGAAAAAGTGGACGTACGCATCGTGGCAGCTACTAATCAGGAACTGGAAAACGCTATTGAGCAGGGCACATTCCGCCAGGATCTGTATTACAGATTAAAAGTTATCAAGATAAATATTCCACCACTGCGGGAACGCAGCGATGATATACCTCATCTGATACAACATTTTATCAGTAAATTTAATGAACGTTTCCATAAAAACGTGCAAGGTATCACGCTGCAGGCAATGGCATTTCTGCAGAACCGGCAGTTCCCCGGCAACGTGCGGGAACTGGAAAATGAAATCGAAAGAGCGATGGTACTGTGCCCGGGACAGGAACTGACGCTGGAATTATTTGAAAAAGGAACTGCCCGTTCGGAATTTTCTCTGGATGAAAATATGCCCTTTCTCTGGGATGAATATAAAGAATACCGGAAAAGGATAACAGGTGATATTGACCTGGTATATGCCCGTAGACTAATGAAAAGCGCACGGGGAAATGCCTCCAAAGCAGCAGAACTGGGCAGACTCAGCCGTACCCAACTCTATAGATTATTAGGAAGAGATTAATCTTATTCAGTAAGTTTTTTGGGAGTGCATTAGCTCCCGCTAATGCAACGAGACGAAGTCGAGTGCAAGATTGATTAATGATTGCCAGAAAGATCGCGCTTCATCCCGATAAATCGGTGTAGCTCTGATATCAAATCCAGACCAGGGATGGTCTGGGAACGTTGACTGCCAGATGGTTTCCGGTTCCTTATGAAATCAGCGGGAAATTTTCGTTCTTCCTCCCGGTAGAATTACGGTGTAATCAGGTGAATACATCGCTTCCATAATAGTGGGCGGGATCTCAAAAGTGCCGGCAGTTACGGCACGGATCCTGGTGCTGAAAGTGCGGTCATTCTTATCGTATTTATTACCAGAAAAAAACCAGAGAATTCTGTCGTCACGGATATCGGTGTAAGTAGCGTCATTTCGGACGTTATCATAAGTACCGGAAAGCCGGTCATTTACTATTTCCCAACCGGAGGGCAATATCTGAGTTAGTGCCAGATGCTCGATATTAGTCTGTTTCAAGCGTTTAACTTTTATTTCAAGAGTATAAGTTTCACCTTGCTGCAGTTTTTCGGAGTCTATCACGCTGCCGGTAGAGGTTTTTAACGTCCGGCTGACGTTGAAAAAATCATTATCTTTCCGGGTAACCGGTTTTGCTGGAACGCGGTCATAACACAACTGAAACCGCGCCGGAGCCGAATTATCCGCCAGATAAACGCTGATATTTTCGCAATCGGAAAGCGAAGTAAACCAGTCATCCTCTGAAATATTGAGCACGATATTATCACCGGCAGCAGTTTTCAGCGAGCCCATAACTTTATCCCTGGTAACCATTTCGGGATGTTTATTAATGTAGCTGCTCAACGCCCAGAGCATAAAGGCACGCGTTTGCGTGGAATACCAGGTATTTTCATTAAGTTCATCTGCCAGCAGATTATAAAGTTTATCCACCTGCTGGTCAAGCCCACCTTCGGTAGCCATTGCCAGAATAATGGCGCGGTCACGGTTTACGCTGCTGAAATTATGCCAGTAATTATTATTAGTGAGAGGAACATCCCAACCTGCAAATTTCAGCACACTGGCAGCCAGGTCCGGCTGACCGGCTGCTTTATAAGCGCCAGCCAACAGCCAGCGGTCGGCATTATCGAGTTTTTCCAGGTGATTTTCCGCCAGGTAGTTCATAGTATTATTTTCGGGAGTGCCTGCTTTTGCCAGCACGTAAAGCCGGTAAATGGCAGTTTTATAATTACCACCCACCTTATAGTCATCTGTTCCGAAACGGTAGTCGCGCAAATAGCGGAACATCAGGTTATTAGTATCTTCCGGCACATAATATCCTTTCTGGGCAGCTTCCAGCAGGAAATGTGCCGCATAAACACAAGCCCAAAGATTGATTCCAGGTTCACCGCGCCAGTAGCTGAAACTGCCATCGCCCAACTGATGTCTGCCGATCTCGGCAATAGCGGCATCAATATTCCGGTCAATATCACCCATTATCTGAATACTGATTTCCGGTTTAATAATACTGCCTATAAAAAGTTGCGGAAACGCCGCCGAAACTTTCTGTTCCAGGCAGCCGTAGGGATAGCGGATCAAATAGCTGAGGTGCTTGTTATAGTCAAAATATCCGCTGCGGATAAGCTGCAGAGTAAATTTTTCTGTTCCTTTCAGACCATCCCGCGGAATATTCATCGGCACCGTTGCTCCCGGTTCAATATTTACTTTTTGCGTAACCATCTGATAAGGCTGCAGGGGTCGCACGGGAATATTAATGAGCGAATGATGATTATAATTTCCGGAATTCACTTCGGCCTTAACGCTCACGGCTTTAAGTTCGTCCTGCACGGCAGCCTGGAAATAGAGCGTACCTTCACCACGTTCATTCAGTGTCACATTCTGGCGGTTACCGCTACTGAAAACCAGCGGACCTTCCGCCTTTAATGTAACAGTAGCTTCTTTGATATCCGGAACAAAACTAAAAACCTCCACGGGCACGATAAAAGTATCTGCCGGAGCCAGAGCCCGCGGTAGCGTAGGCAGCAGCATCAGTTCCTTACGCACGGTCACGGTTTTATCAGTATGACCATATCGGCTGCCATTCACACTCACTGCCATTATACGCACAGCACCCAGATAGTCCGGCATATCAAATTCCACTTTCACTTTTCCTTTGGCATCAGCACGCTGTATGCCTGAAAACAGACAGACCGGTATAAAGCGCTTCACGTCTGTTTTTTCCAACTGGCGATCATTAACTGAAGCACCCAGTTCCATCATAATATCGCCACCCACAGAAAATCTCTTATTTATCAAGCCGTTATTTAAGCTCGAAACCTTATCAAAACAGTCATAAGTGCTCACATTCAATCGTTCCTTGCCATAGAAATATTTCCAGGGATCGGGACTGGCAAAATTAGTCAGCGAAAGCAGTCCTTCATCCACAACGGCGATAGTGAATTGCGTTTTAGCATCCGGTTTTGCCTGCAGCGTACAGGTGAATTTTTCCGACGGTCTCAGGATTTCCGGTACGGTCAACACCAGGTTTTCTTTAGTTGATGCATCCACCACGATAAGCGGAATGATGCCATACATGCGCAAAGGACAGTCATTATCCGTTTCCTGATGTGGCTGGATCACAGAAACCGTGGCATAAACACCGGGAGTCATATCAGCATTAAGTTTGATCTCAAAATCTGCTTTTTCGGCATCTTTGCCAGCTTCAAACCACCACCAGTCCAGAATCTGATCATTTTTTTCCAGCGTGATCAAGTTACGTGCCGCCGGGGTTGTCGGAAAATATATATGTGCCGTATCATTGGCATAATATTCTTTTTTGTCAGAAGCCAGTTCCATAATGCTGGCGCTGGTACGGCTATCACGATCACCCCAGTAGCGTGTGTAAAGATAACGGCTGCTGGTATGCTTTTCGCCATCCGGCGTTAAATGTGTAACTTCGATCAGCACGTTATGACCAGTTATGTGCGGCAGCACATGAAGTATCGGTTCGCTGGTGGAAATGAGTTTATGTTCCTGCAACAGTCTGGTTGCCGGCATTGTTTTAAAATGCTGCATAAAATCTGACCGGTTGTTATATTCCCACCACCAGTAATGGCTGTTTTCATAAATCTTCAAGTTAAGTTCTTCACCGGAAAGCAGATTACCATTGTTATCCAGCAGCACGATTTCCAACTCGTTTTCCTTGTTGCGCTGCAGATATGAGGAACTGCTGTTTATACCCACATACGCCTGCCACGGTTCCCAGAGAACATTAATTTCTTTCGTACTGGCACGCCCGCCTTTATCTATTACGTCGGCAGTAAGATGCAGAATTCCTGCCGAAGGGACTCTATCCTTTTCCCGCTGCCAGGTTACGGTTGTTTTACCATTTTCGTCCAGAGTTGCAGACACTTTTTTTTCGGGAGCTTTTCTACCGCTGAAAGTTACATCGGTGAAACTGAAATCCCGCCAGCGTGGCTGCGTAAAACGCTTGTTATAAGCGTCCATGCGGTATTTCATATTTGCTTTCAAACCGGCGGCAGCTCTGCCAAAGAGATATTTCGCTTCCAGCACAATGTTAAAACTTTCCACATCCCAGGCTATGGAGTCCGCCTGCGGCTCAAAAGAAAGTTTCAATCTTTCCGGTGCCACGGTTTCTACTTTCAGATCATGATAGAATGCTTTTCCGGCATATATTTTTAGTTTCCAGGTTCCGGTGGGATCATCAGGTGCCATTTGCAAAGGCAGATGATAAACTCCGCCAACACCTTCTTTTAGAGTCGTTAAAAGTGTGGTATTACCCCGAGGGTCCATTAAACGCACATTAACCGGATGCCGGTCCGGGAAACTCCCGCTTTTATTTCGCAGAACTATCATCACATTGATATCGTCACCAGGACGGTAAACACCTCTTTCGGTATAGAAAAATGCTTTCAATTCATCGCTGCCGGCATTAATGCCCTGTGTGTCAAAACGGCTGGTTTCCCACCTGTCATTCTGCAGCTTTACTATGCTCTGTCTGCCCTTAAAACTGGCAGTAACAAAAAACGGATCTTCGGCATGCTCCAGAACGCAACTGCCGTCTAACCCGGTTTCCGATGAGGTCAGCAACTGATTTTGCAGTGTATATAATTTAACTTCCGCACCCCATACCGGTTTTGCTGTATCCAGATCGGTAACGTAGCACCACGATTTCTGGCCTGCCAGCTTGTAGGTTACTCCCAGATTTGTGAGTATAACCGGCTTAACGATGCTGCCATTGTAATAATAATAATTATCCTCCAGGGGATTTTGACCCCATCCATAATTTGCGGCAATCAGCGGATTAGCACGGTAAAGTGAATTTGTTTTATTCATAGTTAATTCAACGATAAAAATGCCGAATTCGTTTTCCGGAAGCAATAGCGAAATATCCAGTTCATGCTGCAGCCACTGATTTCGGGTTTCTCCTATTTCCAACTCGCCTTTGGCTACTTCTTTTCCCACGTAATTCAGATTACCAAAGCCCCAGTTATTTTCCCTCATACTCAGTTCATTGTGCTGCAGGAACTGGCAGAGGTTATTTTCAAAAATGCGGGTTACTTTATATTTCACTTTTGAAAGGTTCATGGTTCGAAAATATATCTTATCGTTCTCATTTCCGGTAATAAAAACGGCATCATCAGAGAATTTCAGTTCCGGTTTTTTATCCGTGAAATTCACGCTTTGCACAGAATCGGTAAACAGTTTTTTCCCGGTTACGCTCTTAATTTCCTTACTGAAAGTAAGCCTGTATTCCAGTCCCGGCTGAAAATCGCCGCTGATGATGAGCAGTTCCTGGCGCAGATCGATCTCCATTACCACCGCTGGAATTGACGTGATAAGCCCTTTAAAATCCTGATCAGTGGAAGCCAGTTCACTGAAAGTTACTTCCACGGACGGGAAATCATCTTCAATATCGGTTTTCACGCTGCGAATATTAAATTTATCTATATCTTTCACTTCTATTTCGCGCACAATGTCTTTGCTGAGTTCCAGTTTTCCGGCATCAAGCCGGAAATTTATCTTGCCTTCCGCATCTTCTTCTTTTGTCAGTTTTTCCGATGTAAAAGTGTATTTCTGATTCGTTTCCATTTTCCAGTTTACCGGAATAACTTTGCCAGTAAATTCCAGTTTAGCTGCTGAAGTTAGTATTGCCAGTTCCACCGGCTGGCTGAATTCCACGCTTCCCTGTACCCAGAAAAGCTTATTATCGTTTTCATCTACGTAAACATCAAGTTTAAGTTCCGTTACCTCTCTGCCGATTGCCCTGAAACTGAAGAGCAGCGGTGTTAGAAAGGCATCATCAAGAGATATATTACTCGGATACACGGTTACTTTATATAGCTGATCTTTCTTAAATTCTTTTTCCGGAATGAAATGAAGCGTCTGCTTATCCTGCCAGACTGCTTTTCCCTTTGCTTTCGGCTGCAGATCAATTATTAAATTTGTTACTTCTTCACCTTTTTTCCCAACCGCATATTCGTTATCATAAAGCATGATCACCAGCGGAGACTGATTACTTAAATAACCTTCACTAACCTTTCTGACCTGCATTTCCATGTCCACCGGTTCGGTTAGCTTCTGTTGTACCTGTTTTTTGCCGCAACCACTAAATATCGTCAATGTCATTAACACAAGGATGAATAAAACAAGGTTCCTCTTCAAAATCTCCTCCTATAACCTAGAGCCAAGTAATATGGCAAAATAATAATTCTGTGGTTTGTCAAAAAGTTCTCCAACATCGTAAGTGTTCGTCAATCCGTCTGAATACCGCAAATCAAGGGTCATAGAATTGCCAAAATCAAGCATTATACCCCCTGCCAGGCTAAATTCCAGGAAATTTACTGAAGATCGAATATCTATACTTCTGTCATCCTTTTCTCTGTCACCATAAGCGCTGCTGACTGACGCATATACATTTAATCCTATACAAGGACCAAAATATAAATAAAATCCCCCGGTATCGCTATTATTGAATCTGAGTTTTACTAAGAAAGGTATTTCAATATAATCCAGATACACTTTGTCACTGTAGGAATCATCATTGTAGGTTTCTCCTTTCATAGTAAATAAAAATTCCTGCTGGATGGATAATTCCTCACTGATTTTCCGGTCATTATAGAATCCACCCATGAAACCGGTTTTAAATTCTGCGTTACTATTATATTCAAATTGTCTATTTGAAAAAATGACTCCGCCTTTTATTCCAAAAAAATCTTTGGACTTTTCATACTTGTACCCCGGTATTTGACTAAAAACTACAGAGTATAACAACAACATAGCGATTAAAACAACATTCCTTTTCATTACTACTCCTCATAATTATTAACAATACAAAAAATATTTTCCCACTTTAATGTCGTCAATTGTTTTCTTTGATATCTGGCATCCCCCTGAAAGAGACTGTTCACTTTTTTTGCTACTCATTTAAAAAATATATACTTAATAATATCTATAATACTGCACATATTAACTATTCCCAAACGAATATGACGAAGGTGAATAGCATAAATCTGCATTTTAAGCTGATATTGCCTTTTTTGTTTCATTCCCCAGGCTCATAGACTCGCTCGGGAAACGTCTGATTTCGAGGACGCTGCGGGCGCAGCCGACAGGACTGATTTAACGATTTTGCTTGACATTCAGCTAATAAAGGCTGGTATTTCCGCAGATAGGAAAAAGAAAACAAACATGGAGGAATATATGAAGAAAATCTTGATCTGGGTACTGTTTTTAATATTTGCCATATCGCTCTGGGCGCAGGATGATGCAGGTCCCGTAAATATGGGTGGCGGCGTGGGTTCCGTGATCATCGGCGATCATGCTTATATGCGTTTGCGGCTGAATCCTGAGCTAACGCTGGGCAAATTTGGTTTAGGACTGGATATTGATCTTTTGATCGATGCAGACGGCAATGTGCGTAAGGAAGACTGGGACGATTTTAGTGATTACGTCAATAAAATTTATTACATCCGCTATGGCAGCCGTGGTGATAATTTTTATGGCAAACTGGGCAGTTTCAACAGCTATAGTCTGGCTCATGGACTGATCATGAATGATTATTGTAACACACTTAATTACCCGATGGAACGCCAGTTGGGATTGATGCTGGGAATTGGACTGCCGATGATGAATATGCAAATCGAGGCATTTACCTCAAATATTACGGATCCGACCATCTTTGCAGGCAGATTGACACTGGAACCATTTGACAACAGTAGCATTCCGATCGTGAATAATATTCAATTAGGCACAACACTAGGTTATGATGTTAACCAGTATGAAGGTTTAACGAAAGATGAGCGCAAAGAAATTCGCATTGATACTGATGGCGATGGCATCTGGGACAGGGATGATTATGATCCGGATGGCGATGGCAAAATAACGGAAGAGGCATATAATCAGTTACTTGAGGAAGGATTGCCGGAAGAATGGATTCAAGTGCAGGAATTTGATCCATTTGAAGATGTTGATGAACTTTCTTTTAATAAGAGCGAAATGGTCATCTGGGGAGTGGATTACGAAGTTCCTTTGATCAAAACCGATATGCTGATTTTGAGTCATTATGCAGAATTTTCTCAGATCGTAAATCATAATTATGGTATCATCTTTCCGGGATTTTATGCCAAATTCTTCATTTTTCATCTGAATCTGGAATTCCGTCAGTATGAAGATGACTATCTCGCCGGATATTTTGATCATTATTATGATCAGGACAGAGCCAGTGCGGTTTTCGTTCCCTCTATCGGAAATTATGAAGTCGTATTAAAAGAAGAAAGACTGGCAAATGCCATGGCGAGTACCGGCTGGTTCGGAAAACTGCGGGCAGACATCTTTGATTTTCTCTATCTGGAAGCGGGATATACCGATATGTATGGCAAAGATAACGAAGACGGCGTTAAATCTTTGACCGGCGTGGCAGGCATTAATACGAAGATCATTCCCAAACTGAAAAATATGGAATTCAAATATTACCAGTTAGATGTTCCCAAAATCAAAGATTTTGTCGCACCCCATGTGATCGTTCAGGGTACTATTCGATATGAATTGAGCCCGGGTACGAATCTGGTGTGGGATTATCAGGAAAGATATATTGATGTGAATGGTGACGGCAAGATCAAGGGTTCGGAAGAAACAACGCGCAGCGTTTCCGCTGGCGTGGAATTCCAGTTTTAGTATTGAATAAAAAACATACCGGCCTTGATGATGATATTATCAGGGTCGGTTTAATTTTATGAAACTTTTTGATAATCACTGTCACCTGGAAGAACTTTTCCGCAAGGGTGTATTGGAAAAAGAACTGGCAGAAGCCAGAGCAGCAGGGATAAACGGCTGGTTTTCTTCAGCGCTGTGCAGTGATGAATATGCCTGGCATCTGAAACAGAATATTGAGGGTATGATCTGGTGTGCAGGTATTCATCCCAATTATGAAAAAAGCAGTGAGGAAGATTTTGGATTTTTAGTGAATCTTTGCGAAGCAGGAGTGCTTTCCGGGATTGGCGAGATCGGGCTGGACAGCCGGAATCCTGATGATGATGGTCAGAAATCCATACTTCTAAAACAACTGGAACTTGCCCGGGATTTTGAACTGCCGGTTATTTTTCATGTGGTGAAACGCTATTATGATCTTTATAAGCTGCTGAAGGATAATTTTCCGAAGATCAGGGGCTGGCTGCATGGTTTTAATGGATCTCTGGCAATAATGGAAGCATTCAGTAATCTGGAACTGGGATTTTCTTTAAATGCAAGGCTGCCTGAACCGGAAGTTGTAAAAAGGATCATTAGTCGCGGCAATTGGCAGATCGAGACTGATGCCCCGTATGCCCTGCCCAAAAATCTGAAGGCTGATCATAACAGCCTGAAAAACCTCGTTTTCGTTAAAAGTGAAATTGAAAATATCACAGGTGGAAATTTATGGAAATAGACCAGTTCAGCCGCACACGCCTGCTTTTTGGTGAAGAAGCCCTGGATAGTTTTACTAAAACCAGGATCGCCGTTATCGGACTGGGCGGTGTGGGATCTTTTGCCGCAGAAGCTCTGGCACGCAGCGGAATTTTGAAAATGCTGCTGGTGGATGCCGATAGAATTAATCTCAGTAATCTTAATCGACAGTTGCCGGCATTGCTCAGTACTTTAGGAAAATACAAAACCGAAGTCCTGCGAGACCGTTTGCTGGATATTAATCCGGAAATGGAAATCGATATTTTTACTGGTTTCTGTAATGAACACAGCCGCGGTGATATTTTAAAAAACGTGGATTTCGTGGTGGATGCCATTGACAGCCTGGTTCCCAAGGTCGGGCTTCTGGAAGACTGCTATCGAGCCGAAATTCCGGTGATCTCTGTAATGGGTGCTGCCAGCCGTTTTGATCCTTCCAGAATTGCCATTGCCGATATTTCGCAAACCAGCGTCTGTCCCCTGGCAAGAAGAGTACGAAAATTTTTGAGAAGGCGTGACATTCATAAAGGGATAACGGTCATTTACAGCAATGAAGAACCGATCGAGCAATTTCCACCGGAAGCAGGAACTCTGCAGGACTGGGAAGGCGAAAAAGGCAGAATGCGGGGAACATTGGGTTCTGTTGTTTATCTGCCGGCAATTATGGGCATGTGGGCTGCGGGATACGTTTTGAGGAAGCTGGCGGGAAGATTATAGATTAAAGATGAAAAATTAAAGATTAAAGAGAATCAGACCAGGGATGGTCTGGAAACGTTTTCAGGGCATCCCTGGTCTGAATTATAAAGAACTGAGGAAAAATCTGTCCAAGTTAATCCTTGGGTAGAATTCCTGAAATGAGTGATTGAAGATAAATAAACTTTTATCAGAGACTGTTCAACTTAACTCATTATGTAATAAACGGAATTATTGAAATAAAGTTGTAGAGTTTATCAAGATTATTCTAATTATATTTTATTTCTTGACAAAAGAATACATTGTGGCTATATTTAAACAGTAATATATGGTAATGATGTTTTATGATGATTAATTATTGATGTATCTGATGCTTAGAGAAAGGGTTATAAAGTTTTGTTTTGTGAGATCAGAAAGAATAATTGATTTTTTAATTCTCTCATATCAAGGAGGAAGATTGTTTTATAACAATAAAGTTACTTTACTCGTTGTGATAATAACAGGTATTTTTTTTATTTCCGGATGTACTGAGAAAACAACTGAACCCGAGTCGAAAGAGAGATGGCACTTTGTCTCATCCCTGGGAACAGGTATGATTACCGGCATGTACACAAATGAAAGCGGAACACAGTTATCGGTTACTAATGATACTCATTTTGCCATATTTACACCGGATAATACTGAACCTGAAAAGACAGTAGAATTAGAAACAAAGATCAATACAGGATATTTCCAGTATAATCCCAGCATCGATGAGGATTATTATTTTTACTGTGACGAGATCGGACAATTCATGTATATCGGAGATACCTCAGACGGAGAATATATCGGCTCAATTCCGGTAACGGATTTTGTGAATGGTGAAGACAGACTTGCCAAATTTATCAAGTCGGATGACTGGAGAACATTAAATCATCCGCATATTACCTCTGACGGTAATGGTTTCTATATGATCCCGGTCATGCATTTTTTTCCTGGTGGTTTCTATCAGGGAGACAGCTTGTATTTCGGGAAAATTTCTTTTAATGATACTCAACCTGTTTTTGAAATAAATCATATCGTTAATGCTTATGAAGAAGAGTCAACAGCCATAACAATTATAGCGAGTAATTATTATTATGGAGGATATTTCTGGAATTGTAACAGAGGTGATGGTCTGCACCCTCCACTTACTTCAGTAAATAAATTAACATATTCTACTCAATATCTGTATTTGAATGACATAATTAAGTATGTTTTTGAAGATAACGGTTTTCTGATGGGAATGTTCTATGGAAAAGTTAAAAAGTCTTATGATGGAGGGTTTACCTGGGAAGAGTGGTTAAATTTTAATGCCGTATGGGACAGAGTAAAAATCGCCGATAAGGATATGCTGTTTTTCTCCTGTAACCTTGCTTCCATCGATTTTGAAACATTAGAAATTGAGAATTATGATGTAGGAGAACTATATGGTCTTGCCATAACAGGATTAGCAGAATTTGACGGTAAAATATTTGCCGGTACTCAGGACGGTTTATATTACTGTGATCTGGAAGATGCATTCAAATTAAAGGAAAATAATTCATCAAGAAAAGAGGAATCTCTTGATCTGGAAATAGTTGAGGAATAAAAAGGAGGAGAATTGCTTTTAAAAACCAGTACTATTCTAATCTCTGTTATTATAACAGTAAGTTTAATTATAACCGGGTGTGAAAAGAAACCTTCCGAACCTGAAGATAATGTGAGATGGCACTTTGTATCATCCCTGGGAACCGGCATGATCACCGGCATGTATGCAAATGAAAACGGAACTCAGCTATCAGTTACTAATGATGTTTATTTTTCGATATTTACTCCGGGTAATACGGAACCGGAAAAGAGGGTAATATTGAAAACAACAATTGTTCCCGGTTATTACCAATATAATCCCTACATTAATGAGGATTACTATTTTTACTGTGACCCTACCGGACAAAACATGTATATCGGAAATGCATCAGACGGAGAATACATTGGCGCAATTCCCGTAACCTCGCTGGTGGACAGCATAAATATGCCGGCAAAATTCATCCGCACAGATGACTGGGAAACCTTAAATCATCATCATATTGTTACAAATGGTAACGGTATGTATATGATCCCGATAAGGCAGTATGATAACATAGCAGACAGTCATCAAGATGATAAATTATATTTCGGCACTTTTTCTTCTATGGATCCGGAACCTGTATTCGTTGTTGAGCATATTTCTAATGCTTATGAAGAACTTGCAACCTTAGGGACAGAAATAGCAAGTAATTACTATTATAGTGGATACTTCTGGCAGTATCGTAGATCAGGAAGTATATATGAACCGCCATTAACAGTCGTTGACGAATCATCTTATTCTACCCAGCATCTTTTTTCTGATTCTATTATAAAATATGTTTTTGAAGGTAATGGATTCCTGGCAGGTTTGTCTTATGGGAAAATCAAGAAGTCTTATGACGGTGGATTTACCTGGGAAGACTGGTTACAACTCAATGCCGCCTGGGATAGAGTTAAAATTGCTGGTAAGGATATACTTTTTTTCTCCTGTAATATTGCTTCCATTGATTTTGATACTATTGAATTTGAAGATTATGATGTAGGAGAATTACACGGTCATGCCATAACCGGATTAGCAGAATTTGACGGTAAAGTATTTGCCGGAATTTTAGACGGCTTATATTACTGTGATCTGGAAGATGCCTTTAAGTTAAAGGAAAATAATTCATCAAGAAAAGAGGAATCTCTTAATCTGGAAATAGTTGAGGAATAAAAAGGAGGAGAATTGCTTTTAAAAACCAGTACTATTCTAATTTCTGTTATAATAGCAGTTATTTTAATTATCACCGGATGTGATAAGAAACCTTCCGAACCTGAAGATAATGTGAGATGGCACTTTGTATCATCCCTGGGAACCGGCATGATCACCGGCATGTATGCAAATGAAAGCGGAACTCAGCTATCAGTTACTAATGATATTTATTTTTCGATATTTACTCAGGGGAATTCCGAACCTGAAAAGACAGTAATATTGAAAACAAATATAGTATCCGGTTCTTTTCAATATAATCCCTACATTAATGAGGATTACTATTTTTACTGTGACCCTACCGGACAAAACATGTATATGGGAGACGCATCAAGCGGAGAATACATAGGTTCAATTCCGGTAACCTCACTGGTGGATAGCATTAATATGCCTGCTAAATTCATCCATTCAGATGACTGGAGAATCTTAAATCATAATCATATTGTGACAAACGGTAATGGACTGTATATGATCCCCGTGAGACAGTTTGATAACATAGCAGACAATTATCAAGATGATAAATTATATTTCGGAACTTTTTCTTCTATGGATACCACGCCTGAATTTGAAGTTGATCATATTGTTAATGCTTATGAAGAGCTTGCAAACCCATTAACAGTAATAGCAAGTAATTATTATTATGGTGGTTATTTCTGGCAATATTGTAGAGGTGGTTATCAATATCCTCCGTTTACTGCCGTGGATGAATTGTCTTTTACTGCTCAGTATCTGGATTTAATTCCTGTTATTAAATATGTATTTGAGGGTAATGGCTTTCTTACAGGGATGTTTTATGGAAAAGTTAAAAAATCGTTTGACGGTGGATTTACCTGGGAAGACTGGTTACAACTCAATGCCGCCTGGGATAGAGTTAAAATTGCTGGTAAGGATATACTTTTTTTCTCCTGTAATATTGCTTCCATTGATTTTGAGACTATTGAATTTGAAGATTATGATGTAGGAGAATTACATGGTCATGCCATAACCGGGTTAGCAGAATTTGACGGTAAAGTATTTGCCGGAACTTTAGACGGCTTATATTACTGTGACCTGGAAGATGTATTTGTTCCATGGGTAATTAGATCAGAAAGGTGTGATGAATCTCTGGAACTGGAAATAGATATAAAATAAAAAAGGAGGAAATGAGAGTGAAATAAACCATCCTTGGCGGGACCAGGTTAAGTCAACTGCCCAAATCCTCAGGCTTATGAAAAAAGCTTCGGTATATTAGGCAAGAAAAAAAAATTACTCTCATTTTCTCCGAAAAAAAACAAAGGAGAAGAATGATGAAAAAGTTATTCACGATTGCGATGCTGTTATTAATTGCAACAGCATTTTCTGATGTCTGGTATTTTGATCCGGATCCTGAACTTAATCAGGGAGACTGGCGAGCTGAGGAGTATTATTTTTATGATTATGATGTTTATGCACCTAATTTAGAAACGATATCTTCACCGTTTTATTCACCACAATGTGGTCAACTTGATAATATCGCTCTTAGTTCAGAATCTGATTTTCAACCGGAAGACGGCTGGTGTTTGTATGCTGCAGATTTTGGTCAAGCTCCTGGTTTAGGAGGAGGTTTCCCATTTGTGGCACTCTATAACAAGTATTCAGGATTAATGAGAATTTTAGTATTTAAGTCTGCTAATGCAGCTCCTAGTTATACTTATCTTTCTTTAGAAGTAACTCATAACGGACAAAACAATTTATTTGTAATTGGAGAGAAAGATAATTTCGGATCAATAAAAGCACTTGATAAAAGGGATGAAGTAGGAGAATGTTCATTTTCTGTAATAAACGAGTTGGGGACGAGTAACAATCAATGGACATATATTGATTTTAATGTGATGTATGATCCGGAAATTGTAGTAAGCGATCCGGCGATATCAATTCAATTCTATGGCACTGATGAAAGTTCATTTTCTGCGGATGTTGATTTGTATGCTTATACTGCCTCGCCCAATGTCAGCTCATCATCAAGCATCATAGATTTAGGCAAGAACATATTCTCATTTTATCAAGATGGAGATAAAGTAGGTGACCAGATAGAGGGCTGGATCAATTCTCAATATGATGAAATCAAGGAAGATGAAGTATATACAAATTTAAATCCTATAATAACCTTTCTGGCAGGTATTGAAGGCTTTGGTTCATATATCGCAGCCGGATATGCAGTTTACGGGTTTTTTGATTTTATCGCAGGTAGTAGTAACGGTAGTTCGATTTCCACTTCTATGAATATTATGGGCAATATAACCGGATCAATAGAACAGATACAAGCTCTTAATAATATAACTATTTATGAGAGCTTAGGAAATCGAACATTACCTCCAATTTACGAAGATCCATTAGGAGTATTCAACCTTAATGTGACTCCGGAATTGGATCATGGTGTGATAATGTATGGAGGACATGAATGTGCTCATACTTATGCATTAACAACGAATACACTGGACTTTGTATCCAATCCATCGAGTGGATTAACTTTGAGATCAAATGATCTGGAAATAGCCCTCGAATTTGAAGTCACTTATGTAACAGGGCACTGGAACTGGTTTGAAGAAACAATGGGTTATCCATTTGATGATTTGGTAGAATTGGGTTGTTTTACTGATATTTCAGAGACATATATTGATACTGGATATCGAAAGAAATACAGAACAGCATTTGTGCCTGCGAATGAAATGCAGGGCTTAACATTTTCATTACCATTCGCTGTATATCATCCGGCGTTAAAAATAAGAAGTGTTTGGGAAAGAACTGACGGAACCGATGATGATGTTCTATTTATGGTTGACTTTGCTTCAGATATAAATGATGTAGGTAATGTCAATGATTTATATCCATTCCTTCCGGAACAACAAGTTATTTCTTATTATGAAGATGCAACGATTCAAAATCAGACTATAGAACTAACTAATTTGATCAATGTAGAATTGGGTGCAATCATAGAATACGATAATTGTACAATCAATATTGATCAGGAAGGATATGGATTCCGTGTTCTAGATGGGCAATTGATTTTTTCAAATTGTGAGCTCAATGTTCTTGATACGAGTTGTATGGCAGTTGGAGAAACCAGTGAGATCCTAATCGAATCAGGAAGTAGTTTCAATTTAACCGATAGTTCAATTGAACTATCGGAAGGCGCAAGATTGACAGTAAACAATTCAACGATGTCTGTAAATAATGGAATTCTTGAACTGGCAGACGCAAGTCTGGTAGAATTCACAAATGACAGCGAATTTATTTCCAATTATTCGAGTCAGATTATAGGTAATACATCCGGATATTTTAGTGATCCCAGTATTAGCGGGGGAGTTATTCTACCCCATTCTGGTGAGAGGGGTTATGTTTCAGGTGACAGAATTATCATTAATGACAGTAAACTTAACCTCTCAAATACGATAATAAGCAGTGCTTCAGGTGAAAATTGGGATGGTTTTGAGATAGTTGATTCATATCCATTAGATTCTTATCCTTACAATTTATCGATTAATGATTGTGATTTTTCTGGGATAGAAGGAATGATTATTGATAATTCTACAATAGATATATCTTCCACAGATTTTGAAACAAATCTGGTTTTTTATGAATCACTTGGTTATTTCCTTGAATGTAGTTCTCGGTCCATTACCAGTTATGAATCTTCATTACAATTGAGCGATTGTGAGATCTCAAATGGGGACGGTAATGGATTATCTTTTAATTACCCCTCAATTAATACCTGGAGTGTAGTGAGCAACTGTACAATAGAAGATAATGAGTTCCGTGGAATTAACTGTTATAATCAACATGTCAGAATTATGAACAACTCGGAAATTATTAATAATGGAACTTTTGGTTTAGTTGCGATGGGGGGAGCTTTAACTTATCTTGATGAGTCAACAATAAGTAATAATGGAGATACAGAAGTTCTAGGTCATTATTCATCTTTCCCATTACTATATTCTGAAACCAATGGAACAGTATATTACGGTTATAATACCATTTCTGATGATAATTATGTGAATGGGAGTTGGGATCAATTTCTGTTAATGTGTATTGGATATGATAATCCACCTATTTTATGTTTAACTAATGATATTGATACATCAGATGAAGACAGGTTTTTCCCATCATTTACTGCCTTTACCTTTGACGGACAACAATCTACTGAGCAATTATTGTTTATTGAGGGTTTGAGTCATGTATATGCGAAAGAATATACAGAGGCAAAAATAATTATGTATTCAATTATTGCCGATTATCCGGGAACTAAATATGCTAAAGAAGCCATCAATGTTCTATTTTACATTGAAAAATACGCAGATAAGGATTATGAAGCACTTCGAACTTATTTAGAATCAATAGATGTAGAATTGTATCCTCATCTTAATATGCCTGTATACAGGGCATTAACAGCAACATATATGGGAGAAGAAGATTATGAAACAGCTATTGCCAGACTGGAAGATATAATCAATAATTCAACATCATCCATTGATTCCTTATATGCAATAATAGATGAAGGTTATTGTTACCTGAAATTTGCAGAGCAGGATAGAGGAGTGTTGAAGAATTGTACATTCAGACCAAAGACGTTCAGAGAATTTGTTTCTATATCAGATAATTTAGAAATGCAAATATTGCAACAAGAGTTAGATCAGCAATTTAATAACGTTTCTGAAGAACAAACAGCGCAAATTCCTATTCTCAATGGTAATTATCCTAATCCTTTTAATCCCGAGACATCAATTTCTTTTTCCTTACCAGTAACCAGTTTTGTGGAATTGACTATCTATAATATCAAAGGTCAAAAAGTTAAGTCAATTGCTAATAGTGAGTTCAATAAAGGAAAGCATTCTATTACATGGACTGGAGTTGATGAAAGTGGCAATCAGGTGGGAACGGGTGTATATTTCTATAGATTTGAAGTTGATGGGAAAACCCAGGCAATGAAAAAGTGTATACTGCTTAAATAAATATGGGAACTAATCAACTTAGAGAAAATGCCAATTTCTAAAAAGTAGATATTAAATCTTAAAAAAAACCGGCAGGTTATTCAGCCTGCCGGTTTGATTTTGTTCCTGGTGATCATTTTCACCTCCGGGAGTAACGATTGCGACGTTCATTCCATTTGTTGACGAATGCTGTCTTCTTCATTTTCTGCCTCCTGTAAATTTTATTCTGCGTTCATTCCACTTGCCGGTAAAATTTAATGTCTTCATTTTACTAAGCTCCTTGAGTATCTTGCTCTTCTTTCATTCCACTTACTTACTAATGCTCTTTTCTTCATCTTAATGCCTCCGTAATTTTTTATTAAATACGAAATATAGAAAAGCAATCAGTGTGCCAAACTCCTGAATGGTGTATTATTATGGTAATACACCAGGCATATAAGTTTATATAGTAAATGATTATAAAGTTTAAGCAATGATTTTCATCAGCTAATTCAGGAATAGGGATCTTTATCATAATGATAAAGACTCCTTGTAGGATTATCATTTTGATAAGTAGTTGTGGTTGAAAACGGCTATTCCTGATAATTTGGATGCCCGATACGAACGAACGGAATTGATATTGCAAGTATAGAAAAGCGGTCGTTTTCGCGCCCCACTTGCTAAATACGCCAACGGTGCACGTCCACTTGCTGGCACAGAACGTAGGAATAAGTTATATTTCGAATCACAAATTACGAGTCACGAGTCACGATTCTGCTAATTTTCTTGACACGGGCAGGTGGTTAGAGAGTGATAAATCAGGAAAGATAATGAAGATAAAAATATTAATAGTGATATTACTGGTCAGTTTTGGACTGGCAGCGGAAGAGATGCGGGCATTATGGATACCTTCTTGGGATCTGGTGAACCGTGATACGATCGAGGACATCATCAAAAAGGCAGCGAAAGCGGATATCAATACACTGCTGGTGGAAGTACGCTACCGCAGTGATACATTTTATATCCCAAATCGCTACAGCACCGCGTTTCCGAATCCGGATTCGAGTTCGCGGCTATTGCAGGAGAAATTTGACGCGCTGCAATACGTGATAGATCGTGCCTTCGTCTATGACTTGAAAGTTTATGCCTGGGTTACGATGTATGTGGCAACTGCCGGTGACATGGAAAAAAATAATAACAATAATCCCTGGTTTCGAGCGCCGGAACTTTTAACTACCGATGTGAACTGGCGGAAAATGCCGCATAATGAACTGGAGGGTGCTTTTCTTGATCCGGGGATACCGGCAGTGCAGAATTACCTTTATAACGTAGTACTGGATATTGCGACGAATTACCGGATAGATGGCATTCAGCTTGATTACATACGATATCCGGGCACCGGATGGGGTTATCATCCGCTGGCCGTGGAGCTTTATCAGCAGGATGTGCATAATCCTTCGCGGGAGCGGTGGCACAAATGGCGATGTGATCAGGTTACAGAACTGGTTAAGCGTATCCGGAAAGGATTACGGAATCATGCTCCGGATGTGGAATTAACGGCAGCAGTAATTGCAGATCCGGATCATGCATATAAAGAATATAATCAGGACTGGCTGCTCTGGCTGCGCAAGGGTTACGTGCAGCGGGTATTTCCGATGAATTATAGTGCGAATGATGATGATTTTAAAAATGTATTAAATAAGATAGCGCTGCATGGCTATAAAAATCAGACGGTGATGGGAATTCGTGCCTGGAATAACTCAAATGGTTATAAGGCAGAAGATATAAATAAAAAAATAGATATTACCTGGAAAAGAGGGATCTGGAATTACGCCTTGTTCAGTTCTACCGGACTGAATGAGAATGATTACTGGAAGAATCTGTTAATAAGGAAATCAAGATGAGAGTAGATCAGTTATTAAATAAGCTGTGCCTGTTTAAAACCAGGTCAATGGCCAAGAAAGCCTGTGACCTGGATCTGGTATCCATCAACGGGAAAGTCTCCAAAGCTTCGGCGGAAGTGCGGGATGCAGATGAGATACGTTATACAGTTTATAACTGGCAATATACCGTGCGCATTGTAAAAGTACCTGAGGGTAATGTTTCCAAAGCAACGGCAGGCGAATATTATGAACTGCTGAAGAAGAAACAGAAACCAGATTAAATGAGTAAACCTGGAGGTTCCAATGACCAGCGAATTGAGAGAGATAATGTTTAAGCCCGTAACGCGGGAGAACTGGCAGCAACTTATCAAGCTTGATATTAAGCCGGATCAGTATGAATTTATAGCTCCGCACAGCGGTTTATACGTACTGGCGTATGCAGCAATGTATCCCGGCTGGGATAATTTTGCCATCTATTACCAGAATGAAATGGCGGGTTTTCTGAGCAGCCGCTATTCCACCGAAAATAACAGAGAAGTATGCACTATCCAGCACTTCTTTATTGATGCCGCATTTCAGGATAAAGGAATAGGCAAAGCCGCTGCCGGGAAAGTTATAGAAAAAGTCCGGCGAATATACCCGATGGCAGTAGAAATTCAAGTCAGGATAAATCAGAATAACGAACGAGGAGAACAGCTTCTGCAAAACCTGGGTTTCAGCGTTTCAGGCAATGTAAGCGCCCTGGGTAATGTTTTCCTTTCGAGAAAGATATAACATTTATCGTATTTTCAGAGGAGGGCATTATGGATAGAGAAAAAGCAATACTTGCCAGGATTGAGGCAAATGCCGGACGAGATAAAATCGTGGCTTATCTGGAATATTCCCAGTTTTTGAGGCAGGCAGATTGCCAGAAAAGTATTGAATATGCAGATCTGGCACTTGCCTCAGCCAGGGAAATAAATGACAATGATCTGGAAATTGAAGCAATAATCGGTAAAGCTTATGCATATATATATCACTCGGATTTTGAGCAGGCAAAGATTATGGCAGATGAGGTTTTCAAGTTCGGCGTAAATAATGAATCACCCAACCAGATGGGCACGGGCTATAACATCAAAGGAAGAATATCTTACCTTAGCGGAGAAATATCTCTGGCTCTTGAATATTATTTAAAGGCATTAGACTGTTATCTGAAAGAACCGAAGGCTGATAATCTGATGAGCTGTTATAACAATCTGGGTACGTGTTATATTGAATCCAGAAATCTTCCTGAAGCTTTGAACTATTTTCAGCTTGCTCTGGATGAAGCGGAAAAAATCGGTTTTGCCGGTAAAGACATAATCCGCCTTAATATGGGCTGCCTTCAATATGAAGAAAAAGATTTTAAAGCTGCCCTGGATTCCTTTCAAACTGCTGCTGCCTATTTTGAAAAGCACAATATGTTGAACTACCTGTCAGATGCCTATCTGAATATTGGAATGACTCTTTTTGATCTGGGCAATGAAGATGAAGGCAGGAATTATTACCGAAAATCCTACGCTATGAAAAAAGAAATCAATGACTTGCAGGGAATGTGCAAGGTTTCTCATATCATCGGAAATTCTCTTTTGGATCTGGAAAAGTCAGACGAAGCTTATGGATATTTTCTACAGGCAAAAAATATAGCAGAAGAACACAATCTGAGTAGTGATAAAATCACGGTTTATGAAGATATATGCCGCTATTGGGAACAGAAGAATAATTTTGAGGAATTGAGTAAAAATCAGAAAACCCTGATGACGCTAAGCAAAGAAATGAACGCGAATATGAGCCGCGAGAAAATTTCCGAGATGGAAGCAAAATATAAAACAGAAATCTACAAGCTGCAAACCCGGGAATTAAACGCTAAAAATAAAGCAATGTCCGAGCAGATAGAAAAGTTGCACCAGATGCATAAACAACTGAAGCAGGAATTTGAAGAATCAGCCCGGCGACTTAATGAGCAGGATGATCTGCTTTCCAGTCAATCCCGCATGGCACTGATGGGAGAAATGGTTTCCCTGATCGCACATCAGTGGAGACAGCCCTTGAACGTGATCGGTGTGCTGGTGCAGTCCTTTGAAGATGCCTGGGAATTTAATGAAATGTCAGCAGAATATATTGAAAAGCAGGTGAAGCTGATTATGTCACAAATACTCTATATGTCCGAAACGATCAATGATTTCAGGAATTTCTTTAAATCTGACCTGACTGGTGAATTTGACCTGAAAGAAGTTATTGCAAAATCAATGCAACTGCTGGATTATTCACTCCAAAAAGCCGGAATTCACTTTACTTTGGAGATGGTGGAAGATTGTCGCCTCAGCGGAAACCCTAATGAGATAGTGCAAGTAATCTTGAACATTGTTAATAATGCCAGAGATGCTATGCTGAGCGATAATATCTCTGAACCGGAAATTAAGTTGAGCTTGAACAGAAACGAGACTCAGTATGAAATAAGAATATTTAATAAAGGCAATCAGATAAAATCTGAATTGAAGGATAAACTCTTTGAACCCTATTTTTCCACCAAAGGCAAGGATGGCACCGGGATCGGGCTTTATATCTGCAAGATGATCGTTGAGCATAAATATAATGGGACAATTGAAGTCTTTAATCAGGAAGCAGGGGTAGAATTCGTGATAAAAATCCCCTGTGTAAGTTTAGATGAAATATAGCACGAATGCTGATCAATAAGTTATTACCAATCCTGCTCTATTTCCTGGCAGGCTATCTGCTGAAGAGAAGTAATGTATTTCGAAAAGATGATGGGAATCTTTTTTTAAGAGCAGTAGTCTATTTATGTTTACCTGCGATAAGCTTTGCCACTTTCAGCCGTCTGGAATTGCATATTACGCGATTATATCCCATAATAACGGCACTCTTAGTTATATTCGGCAATTTTCTTTTTACTCGCATCTATTTTCGGAAAGTAAGCATTAATAATCACAGTAATACGGTTTTCCTGCTATCAACTTTGATCTTAAATACCAGCCTGATATTGCCATTTGCCCAGGCGCGCTGGGGTGATGAAGGCACGGCAACGGTGCTGCTTTTTGATATTGCACACGTAGCGTTGGTTTTTACCTTCAGTTATTGGGCAGCTATGCATTATGGCAATGGCAGGAAAGGTAAAGCGCCCATTAGCAGAATATTACGCTTACCACCGCTCTGGGGAATTATAACCGGTATTTTAGTAAATATCATGTCAATTCCGGTTCCCGAATTTATGTATGAATTATCTGCAATTGCCCTGAAAGCGCTCATCGTCTTAATGATGACAGCTTTGGGGCTGTTCTTCGAATTCCGCCTGAAACATTTCCGGCTGGTGGCAGGTGCCATTCTGCAACGGAGTCTGGGCGGTTTGCTGCTGGGCTTTGTAATAACCTGGATTTTGGGAGTGGAAGGCGTAAACCGGCAGATGCTGCTGCTCATTTCAGCAGCACCGGTGGGATTTAATACCTTGGTTTTAACCGATCTGGAAGACCTGGATCGTGATCTGGCAGCCGAGATCGTGACTACCGCAACCCTTCTGGCAGTGATAATAATACCACTGATTTTGCTGTTTATTTAACATATAAACCCACTTTAGGCAATAGGCTTTCACAAAATGAGTACAACTGCAGTATAAAGACAAATCTCCCCATAGCAAATCATTCCATATAAGCCCATAGAATAAGTAGTTAGCGAGATATATAATGAATTTAGAGATTATGATATGTATGGCTTAATAATTGCCCCCTGGAAAATTTTCAGTAAAAAATAAGGAAAGTATTGACATAAAAAAAAGTAAAATGAATCTTATTCAATATTCTGGAAGTAAGCGAATTCTATAATAATATTAAGATATCTATATATAGTTTGGAAAAGTGTGAAATTAAGATAAATAAGAAAAGTATCAAAGAAATGGGAGGGTAATATGAGAAGAAATGTATTTATTATTTTTTTGATGTTTTTATTTGTGACGCTTTTAGGGAGTCAAAATCCCAGAACAGAGCGGGAATTGATTCCTGACTTCGCCGAATCAGCAAGATTAGGCGTAATACCATTTACGGTAGAATTTACTGACTTATCGACTGGAGATAACATCAATAGCTGGTCGTGGGATTTTAACGGTGACGGCATTGAGGACAGCAATGTGCAGAATCCTGTTTATACCTATAACGTGATCGGTACTTATTCGGTCAGTCTTACGATCGATAATGGAACTGGAGCGGTAACAAAAACAAAGCCCAATTCCTTTCTGGTGCGCGAAACTCCTTTTACTGAAGGAACCCTGGGCTTTGACGTGCAGGCCATGGAAGCGGGACTTTATTCTGCATATTGGGCATTTGATCTGGATGCAACACCATTTTTTCATGATCCGAATATGGGCACCTGGGCATTTCTGCAATTTGACTGGAATATTGACGGTCATGGTGACGGGACATTGAATGGAAATCCCAATCCTCCCGGAACAGGTCCCGGTAGTGGTGTAATGACAACAATATCCACTATTTATGAAAATGCTGATCTCGTTGAGGAACAGAGTGCGGTTGATCTCTTTTTCACCGGCTTTGAGATCACTTTCTTTGAACACGTAAATACAGTAAATCCGGAACAGCCCTGGGATACCTGGGGCGAAGCGGGGGATCACCGTATATATAGTTACGGAATTGCCACGCTCTCTTATAATGATAATGTGGTGATGGAATTTAACGATATTGTTCTGGATGCAGTTATACATTATCCGGGTCCCATAGGAGACGGTGGTTCTTCCGGATATAGCAACTTCACCGGGATTGCGCAGATAGATGCGGCTAATAGCGATCCTCTCTGGATAGCGGAATTTGACCCGTATGACACGGGCACAGTGGAATTTAACTGCGCTTCCGCCGATCCGGTTATCCAGAACGTATATGGCGTTTATGATCTGCCGATCCTGCTGATGGAACCCGTGATCCCGGAATATCAAATTGGCTGGGGTAATCTGCAGTGGCCCCTGCAGACAATTACTCTGGCAGGTGTTGCCACGGAAAATATCTATGGTCAGGTCTGGATTGACGGTGTGACCTCAGAACCGGGTGCTGCACCTGGTTTAACAGCAGAAGTTGGATATGGTGCCACTGGCAGCGATCCGGGAGAAGACTGGACCTGGTTTGATACCGTTTTCAATGGTGACGTGGGTAATAATGACGAATATGTGGGACAGCTCACGGCAAATGAACCGGGTAATTACCATTATACTTACCGTTACAGACTGAGTGATCAGGACTGGTATTATGCTGCGGAACGGGGAGCCTTAACCGTAAATACGGATCAGGAGTTTGCCAATATAACTTTTCGGGTGGATATGAACTGGCAGGAGCTGGCCGGGAATTTTGATGCAGAAATCGACTGGGTGGATGTAGCCGGAAACTTTAATGGCTGGAACGGCAGTGGGGCAATGGCCGCTGTCGGAGACGGCATTTATGAATACACAATCGAGCTGGAAGTCGGCTATTATTGTGAATATAAATACCGCATAAACGGCGACTGGGATCTGGCGGAACTGACAGGTCTGGAAAACAGGTCAGCTAACGTTCCGGCAAGCGGTACCATTATGGAAGAAGTATATGATGACTGGGTGCCTGAAATAAGCTGGGTAGACTTGATCTCACCACAGGATATGACCTTATTTCAGTATGAAACATCTGAAAATATTTATGGTCAGGTTTTAATAGAAGGATTAACAATTTTACCGGGAGCTGCACCACTTGTCGAAGCTCAGGTTGGTTACGGGAGCGGGGAGATGGATACCTGGAACTGGCAGCCGGCAGAATATTTACAGGATAGCGGTAATAATGATGAATATACCGGGATAATCTCTGCAGACGAAGCTGGTGATTATGAATTTGGCTACCGTTTCCGTTTTGCAGATGGCAGCTGGTTTTATGGTCTGACGGTAGGCCAATTGACCGTTCTGCCTGTGGAAAATCCTGAATTGATTCCTGACTTCACTGAATCAGCAAGATTAGGCGTGGTACCCTTTACGGTAGTATTTACCGACTTATCGACTGGAGCGAACATCAACAGCTGGTCCTGGGATTTTGATGGAGATGATATAGAGGATAGTAATGAACAGAATCCGCAATATACATATAATATCGCCGGCACTTATTCGGTCAGTTTAACGATCGATAATGGAACTGGAGCGGTAACAAAAACAAAGCCCAATTCTTTTCTGGTCCGCGATACCCCTTTTACTGAAGGAACCCTGGGCTTTGACGTGCAGGGGATGGAAGCGGGACTTTATTCTGCATATTGGGCATTTGATCTGGATGCAACACCATTTTTTCATGATCCGAATATGGGCACCTGGGCATTTCTGCAATTTGACTGGAATATTGACGGTCATGGTGACGGGTCAATGTATGGAAATCCCAATCCTCCCGGAACAGGTCCGGGTAGTGGTGTAATGACAACAATATCCACTATTTATGAAAATGCTGATCTCGTTGAGGAACAGAGTGCGGTTGATCTCTTTTTCACAGGTTTTGAGATCACTTTCTTTGAACACGTAAATACAGTAAATCCGGAGCAGCCCTGGGATACTATGGGTGAAGCAGGAGATCACCGTCTTTATAGTTACGGTATTGCCTCGCTCTCTTATAATGATGATGTGGTGATGGAATTTACGGATATTGTTCTGGATGCAGTTATACATTATCCGGGTCCCATAGGAGACGGTGGTGTTACCGGCTACAGCATATTCACGGGGATTGCGCAGATAGATGCGGCTAATAGCGATCCTCTCTGGATAGCGGAATTTGATCCGTATGGCACGGGCACCGTGGAATTTAACTGTGATTCTGCCGATCCGGTTATTCAGAACGTTTATGGCGTTTATGATCTGCCGATCCTGCTGATGGAACCCGTTATCCCGGAATATCAAATTGGCTGGGGAAATCTGCAATGGCCTCTGCAAACCATAACTCTGACGGGTGTTGCCACGGAAAATATCTATGGTCAGGTCTGGATCGATGGTGTGACCTCAGAACCTGGCGCTGCTTCGGGTTTGATAGCGGAAACAGGTTATGGCCCGGTAGATAGCGTACCGGGAGAAGACTGGACATGGTTTGCTGCCGTTTTCAACGGTGACGCGGGTAATAATGACGAATATGTGGGACAGTTCACGGTAAATGAACCTGGTAGTTACCATTATACTTACCGTTACAGGCTGATCGGTCAGGACTGGTATTATGCTGCAGAGCGCGGGCTTTTAACGGTAACTGCCATCCAGGAATTTGCCGATGTAACATTCCACGTGGATATGAGCTGGCAGGAACTGGCAGGTAATTTTGATTCTTTAGCAGACTGGGTGGACGTAGCCGGCAGCTTTAATGACTGGAACGGCAGCGGAGCAATGACAGCAATCGGAGACGGCATTTATGAATATACTATTGAGCTGGAAATCGGTTATTCCTTTCAATATAAATACCGCATAAATGGCGACTGGGATCTGGCAGAACTGCCAGGCCTGGAAAACAGAGAAGGTAATGTGCAGGCTGGTGGCACTTTATTAGAGGATGTTTATAACGATTGGGTGCCGGCAGTTGCCTGGTATGACCTGGTTTCGCCACTGGAATTAACTTTAAATCAATATGAGCAGTCGGAAAATATCTATGGTCAAATCTATATTGAGGGATTGACCAATATGCCCGGAGCAGCACCGCAGGTAGAAGCACAGGTTGGTTATGGGCTCGGGGATATGGCTACCTGGAACTGGCAGCAGGCTGCATATTTTCAGGATGCGGGCAATAATGACGAATTTGCCGGTACAATATTTCCTGAGGAGACCGGAGACTTTAATTTTGGCTACCGCTTCAGGTTCAATCAGGGGATTTGGCAATACGGGGCAACGACCGGTCTGGTAACCGTGCTGCCAGCAGTAATACCGGAGCTGATCATCAACGAGATCAATTTCAATTGTCACTATACGATCGGTGCAGAAGCTGATTTTGAGTTTATTGAAATATATAATCCGGGAGAAGATGACGTTGATCTGAGCAATGTTTCTGTTTCCGGTTCCGTGAGTTATGCTTTTGACCCGGGAACAACCATTGCAGCAGATGGTTATCTGGTAATCGCCGCTGATCCTGTTTATTTGTATGAAGTTTATGATCTGGAAAACGTGGTGGGACCTTTTACCGGCAGTCTGCCCAATGATCAGGGTATTGTCATTCTGCAACTCAGCAACCGGAGGCTGCTCCTTGACCAGGTGAATTATGACGGCAACTGGTATTATATGTCAGAACACGGCTACAGTTCTCTGGAGCTGCGTAATCCAGATATGGATAACAGCGTAGAAGAAGCGTGGTGTGCTTCTATAGGAAGTTCTTATGATGACAGTCTTCAGCATTACGGGGGCACACCCGGTATGATCAATCTTCATTATTACACAATCTATGACATCCAGTCCACTACGGATAATCAATCTGAAAAAGAAAACGAAATGGTGCAGTGCAGCGGGATCATCACGGCAAAATTCTTTGGTGATAATGTGCAGCGTTACGTGATCCAGGTTACGGAATTTCTGCTGGAAATGTATGATTATTCCGGTGTATTTGTGTATGCCAATGGCATGGAAGATTTTGAGCAGGGTGACATCATTACAGTAACCGGGCTGGTCACGGAAGATGGGGCGGGATACAGCGATACGGTAATTGATCCCTGGGATTTTGTTCTGGAATCAAGTGGTAATATGTTACCGGAACCAGTATATATAGATCTGATCGCGGCAGATGAGATGACTGAAGACTGGGAAGGCGTGCTGATCACAACCAGCGGTAACTGCACTCTGGGAAATGATAATGGCGGTATGTGGTCTTTATCGGACGGATTATGGACAGGTTATGTTGCCGGCAGCAGCGATCAGCATTACAGTGCTCCCGCCGGGGCAATTATAGAAGGCAATGATTACACAGTGCGCGGGATAATAACGGGATTCGAGATATGGATGCGCTCGGAGGCTGATTATAATGAAGGATTAATAACTCAGCCCGGCATATTATCAGGTATGGTGACGGATAGTGAAACAGGAGAAGGCATTTTAGACGCCGTTATCACTGCAGAATCCCCTGAAACAAGAGAGGTGTTCACCACTACTACGGGGTATGATGGAGATTATGAAATGTCCCTGCCCGTGGGGGAATACAATGTGAGCTGTTCTGCGGAGGGATATGAATATCCTGATCTCGTTACGGTTGACATCGCTGAAAATGTAACCGTGATCGTGGATTTTACCTTAAGTGAGATCAATCTACCACCGGTTTTGAATTTACCGGACATTTTCTCCTTCAACGAAGATGAGATACTGGCAATAGATATGAATGATTATGCCAGTGATCCGGAAAGTGATAATTTGATGACCGGAGTCAGCGGTAACGAGATGATCAATGTCACTGTTTCAGGAATGGAACTGACTTTCAGTGCTCCTGTTAACTGGAATGGAATAGAACTCGTGACCATCTGGGTTAGTGATGCTGCCAGACGCACGGTGGTCAGTGAAGAGATTGATATCCAGGTTCTGGCGGTAAATGACCCGCCCTGGATCGATCTGCCGGAGGAAATAACGATTGATCTTGCTCTGGAGATTTTGCCCTTTGAATTTGATGTTTCACCTTATTGCAATGATGTGGATGAAGATATTTTAACTCTTAGTTTCGTCAATTCAGGGGATGTGACAGTCAGTGTTGACGGCATGATCCTGTATATCGAGCCTGTTGAAATGATCACAACCACGGCGCAGATAACAGTTACCGTAACTGATCCTCAAGCCGCCAATGCCACGGATGTGATGAATATCAATATTCTGGCTGCACCAGCTACGATTATCCATGGTACTGTTCAGGATGATGTTACTCTTGAACTGTTAGCGGGAGTTGCCATAACTTTCACAGAAATCCCGGCTGCCCGGCTGAGCCGCGAGGAAATGGCAGACAGAACAGAGTATTATGCAACTACCGGTATTAACGGATATTATGAAGTGGAATTGGCTCCTGGAGCATACACTTTACTGGCGGAGCTGGATAATTATGAGAACTATATGCAATCGCCGGTAACAGTCGATGAAGGTGAAAACCTGGAAGTCTCTTTCCTGATGACCTATAGTCCTTCCGGTTATCCCACAGTTGGCTTATATAATTTCGGCTGCCTTTATGGAGACGGATTGGTTGATTTTGAGCTGGCAGGGATCAGTAACCTGGATTCCGGTTGCTCCAGTGACGAGGTCGGTTATGGCGATTTCACGGAAATGACGGCAGAGGTTTCTGCAGGTCAGTTACTGGAAGCCACGGCAGCATCGGGATACAGCGGAAACCGGCTGAAAATCTGGGCAGATTTCAATAATGATTTCCAGTTTGACGAAGATACCGAGTTAATTGCTGGACTCTTCAATCTCTGGTATGCCGGAACGCAGAATCAGGTTCCCGTAACAATTCCGGAAAGTGTGACCGCTGGATCATATCGAATGCGTGCCCGCACGGTCTGGAATGAAGATGTGTTTACAGCCACTTCGGTTGAGGATTATGGCGAAATTGAAGATTACACATTGGTGGTTACTGCCTCTCAGGAACCTGTCACTTTAACGAAAGAGCTGACTGCCGGCTGGAACTGGATCTCGCTGAACCTGGAGTGTGACGACGGTACTGTCAGCGGAATTTTGTCATCAATTGGTGAAAATGGAGCATACATAAAGAATCAGAGCACTTTTGCCACATATTACTCAGGTGTAGGCTGGATCGGTACGATGACGGCTTTTGAATTGACTTCGCTTTATAAACTTCAGATGGATAATGCAGCCGACTGGGTAATTACCGGATTTCCTGCAGATCCGCTTGATTATGTGAACAACCTGACTGCCGGCTGGAACTGGATTTCCTATCTGCCTCAAGAAAGCCTGGATATTAACCAGGCGCTGGCAACTCTGGCATCTGCCGCAGATTATATCAAAAATGTTGCTTCTTTCAGCACCTATTATCCCGGAGTCGGCTGGTTTGGTACTCTGAGTGTTATGAATCCCCTGGAAGGTTATATGATTGATATGAACAGCCCGGCAGACCTGATTTATCCATCAGGACTGGCTCGTAATTCTAAGGTGGAAATTTTTCCTGACACTGCTCGCAGAAGATGGCTGGTCAATCCTGCTGATTATGAATTCAACGGCTCAATAGTCGCTTCTGTTCTCGATATGGAACCCGGTGATGAACTTGCGGTTTTTACCGGTGACGAATGCCGGGGAGTAAGTCAATTGCTGGATACAAGAAAGCTATTCGGTCAATACACTTTTGCTTTAATGGCTTTCACCAATGAGACAGCAGGTGAAGATATCACCTTCCGTTTCTATGATCAAAGCGCTGATGCCGAATATGAACTGAAAGGAAATATCCATTTCCTGCCTGATGCTGTAATCGGTGATTTTTCTCAACCGCTGCTGCTGACCTTACCTGCGCTGTATGGCGGGGAAAACCTGAACTCTGTTACTGCATTAGGCAGATGCATACCCAATCCCTTTAATCCTTCCGGGGTCATCTGGTATGATCTGGAAACCGGTATAAACGTGAAAATTGAAGTCTATAATATCCGTGGACAAAAAATCACCACCCTGGTCGATCAATGGCAGGGAAGAGGAAAACACAATATCGAATGGCGCGGAATTGATGATGCCGGTAATGATGTGGCCTCCGGTATTTACCTGATCCAGATGAAAACAGCTTCTTACCAGGCTATGAAAAGGATCATCCTTTTAAAATAGTATGCAGGTGTTATGAATGAATGGATAGAGCCCTGTCTGAGGCAGGGCTCTTATTTTCTGATCAGATCCTGCACCACCGCATATACCTCAGCGGCAGATATCTGAGCCATGCAATTGAATTGCTTTTGAGGACATTTATCTCTGCCATGCAGGGAACAGGGACTGCAATCGAGATCTCTGCTGATGATCTTGACCCGATCACCCAAAGGAGCAAAACCGAGTTTCGGTGATGTGCCGCCAAATATCACTGCCAGTGGGATATTCAGAGCTGCCGCTAAATGCGCAGGACCGCTGTCATTGGCTATTATGGCTTTTGCCTGGGATATTATGCTGGCTAGTTCTGAAAGAGATGTTTTCCCACAGATATTGATCATCTTTGAATTACAGGATCTTTCCAGTTCAAGGCATAACTCAGTTTCTGCAGAGCTGCCGCTGATAACTACTTGAAAATCAGCGGAAAGCAAATCAGCCAAAGCAGCAAAATTTGAAATCTGCCAGCGCTTGGTGAAACTGGTCGCTCCGGGGAAAAGCAGGATATAATTTTCTGCAGGCGCAGGATAATTGTCAGCTTCAATCTGGGGATAACTGAATTCCGGTATTAAATCCAGAAAATTGAAAACTGAAAAATATAGATCAAGAGTCGAGTTGATAGTTTCTCGTGTTTTTTTATTAACAATCAATTTCCTCAAATGATGCTGCTTGTCATAAACGATCTTCTTCGAATTAGAGCAGAATAATCTGATCAAAGCCGTATTTGGCTTATTATGCAGGTCAATCACCAGATCAAATTTCATCCTGTTCAACTTAATGAGAGACGCCAGGTCATTATGCCATGCGATTATCTCCACTTTTTGCGGAAATGATAAAACGACTTCCTTAAAAGCCGGTTTCACCAGATAGAAGATTTCCGCCTGCGGATAAAATCCCGTCAGGTTGCGAACTACAGGTTCGGTTAAAACTATATCTCCCAGAGAAGATAATCTGATCAGTAATATCTTCATCAGTTCTTCCTGCCTTTTTCTTATTATGAACGATTGACGCCTGATAAATCATCAACAAAATGTCAAATAAGAAATAAACAGCGAAAAGCAGACTTATTGGAATAGCCGATTTTCCATCCACATCTTCACTTCTTTCACTCATTATGCTTCAGGTGCTTCTTTTTTACCAGAAAAGTCCAACAGAAAGTCAGTTGTCGATTTTTCCAAAAATATCATTCTTTTAAAATTTACAATTTTCAGCACTGTTCATCACTCGTAAAATGCTATTATGATTGATTATATGCATATCCTACATTAATATTTACATTCTTATTGACATAATTTTGAACAAAAAACAGATGGCTGTCACTTTATGAAAATCGGAGTTTTTAAGCAATTGGAAATGAAATTTTCTTAAGGGAAAAAGTTTTAGATTTTTAAAATGAATTCTGCATAATTGGCAGAATATCAGAGGTGAAAATTTAAATTAGATGGATCAGCAGGGAAATAGGTTAAGAATTTAGTCCCTGTTTATGTGTTAGTGGTAATTCTCAGTAAAATAATTGATCTTTATAGAC
>JAIPGO010000121.1 GCA_021736135.1 Candidatus Cloacimonadota bacterium | reverse complement strand
AAGCAGGTTCGTCTGATGAAACTGTGAACGCTTGGAACGAACTTTGTCGGAAAGCCGTGTGCGGGAAAACCGCATGCACGGTTTGATGAGGGGGACAGGGGGAAGCTCAACTGAAGCCTGTCTCTACTCTACTGGTTAAAAATTCTTCCTTCATAAAAGCTAACATCCTTTCATCTCTTACTCGGATGTTAGCTTGCTGTTTTATTCGCCCTTTCGAGCAGGAATAAAGCTGGACTCTCATATACCCCATCTGCTCCATAAAGCAGACAGCCGGTTTTTTGAAGTACTGGCACAACGGAATCCGATATTGTTGTTCGTGTTCGTAGGGTTGTTGTTGTTGCGATACCAGGAACGTAAGTTGTCGTTGTTGCTATTGTTGTTCCACGACCCGCCACGCAAAACCCGGTTCGTTGTTTCGCTTTATCCCTTCTAAAGCTGTACTTATACAGCAGCTTATTTATCAATCTCTTTGTATCTCCGTGACCTGCATGTCCCAGCCAGGCAACTATACCTTGACTGATTGCGCCAGAATCAATCTCATAATCTGCATACTGCTTTTGTCTTTTGCTCATCCTCTTCTCAAATCTGCGGATATTCTCTTTTTGTAATCGCATCTTATTTTCGAATATATGAAATCCTAAAAATTTAATCCCATTTTTTAACGGAAATATCTGAGTCTTGCGGCTGTGTAATTCTAATCTTAAGCCTTCAAGAAATCTCTCCAATTTCTTCTTTATCTCTGCCAATTCTTCTTTACTGTCTGAAAACAGAAGAAAATCATCCATATACCGTAAATAGTCCCTGACCCTGCATTCATGTTTGATATATTTATCCAGCTCATTCAAATACACATTAGCAAAAAACTGACTCGTCAAGTTGCCAATTGGTATTCCACGCTTCCTTTCCATTAAAGTAAAAAGATCATCACCAGGAAACAGTACCGCAGGACTGTTCTGTTCAGGTGCATTATCTATCACATTATCTATCAATCTTAATAAACTCTCATCACCAATCTTTCTCATCAAAATACTTTTTAGTATCTCATGGTCTATACTGGGAAAATATTTACTTATATCACATTTTAGAACATATCTATTTCGCCTCATATATTTTTGACAAACAATTATCGCCTTGTGCATACCCTTTCCAGCTCTGCACGCATAACTATGATAATAGAATTCCTTCTCCCAAATAGGCTCAATGATATTAATCAAAGCATGATGTACTACTCTGTCCTTATATGGTGCCGCACAAATATCCCGCTCCTTAGGCTCAGTAACTGTGAACCTGTTATATTTACCTGGTCTATAACTTTCTTCCACCAGTTCAGATTGTATCTGCATCAAATTTTCTTCCAGAACGTACTCAAATCTCTGCACATCAATCTTACTCCTTTTCCTTTGCCTTGCCTTCCTGGCAGCCAGATAAATATTATCCCAACAACACAATTCGTCATATAACCACTTCTCTCTTTTCATAATAAAACAATATTATCCTTATCTTTTTCAGTGTAATTCAGTGCTTTCAGTGATTCATACTCTTTTTGCGCCACCCTCCCAGCATTTTTCCACATTCTATCAATTCTCCCATCAGATACCTGTTTTGTCCCAACGACAAATATTGCAAGTCAGTTGCTAACCGTGCCAGCATCTTGATCTCTGCCAGCTTTGCATCTGCCAGCTCAAGTATCCGCTCCTTATTATCCGCTTTCAATGCTACCAGCAGCATCTGCTGCAAATCCAAAAGCGAATTCTCCAGCCTGTCACCTAAAACGAACTTCTGCGTCCTCGGAAACTTCTCTATCCTTGGTATTATCCATTTAAGGATATCATAGACCTTGTTTAATATTGGAATATTATCCATTTTTCAAAATTTTTCAGGAAAATAAATTTTCCCTAAATACAAGAACAAAAATCAAACTACGGGAGAGTCCTGGCACAACGGAATCCGAAAGTGCTGCCCGTGTTCGGAGGGCTGCTGCTGCGGCGATACCAGCAACGTAAGCTGCCGTAGCTGCTATTGTAGTACCACGACCCGCCACGCAAAACCCGGGACGCCGAATTATACCAGCTATCGGTCCAATCATAAACATTTCCACACATGTCATAACATCCATAAGGTGAAGGACTGTCAGTGGTTTGAAACCCACCAAAACTTTGTCCATTATAAAATCCTACCGGAGTTGTTTCAGCGGTAGCCTGATCTTCCCAGGGATCTCCGCTACTATTGTAATTAGCTCTATCTGCCGTTAATGCATCTCCCCAGGGATATTCATATCCGGTTATTCCCCTGGCAGCTTTCTCCCATTCCTGCTCAGTGGGTAATCTCCAATCATAATGTTCAGCAAAAGCATTAGCCCCAAACCAGCTAACTTCCATCACAGGATGCTGCTCATAACCGGAAGCTACAACAAAGATGTTTCCCGTCCAATATATGAATCCAGAGCCGTCCAGATCATAAAACTCATAGTTAGTACCCTCATAATATCCGGTTACAGATGCCGTTGTTACAGTAATATCACCTGCGATTAATGCTTCCTCTAAATAGTTTTTATATTGCTGATTTGTGACTTCATAAACCATTATCTCATAGTCATAGTTAATATTCTGGATTACATCATTTTCTCCGTAGGTATAAGTCCCGGCAGGAACAGTAGCCCAGTGGAATTCATCATCAGGGTCATAGTGTCCGTCACTGACGGTAATTTTAAATCGTATATTCGGTTCCCAAATATCTACATGATCCGCAGCAAAATCCCAAACAATATGCTTCCCACTCCCGGGGCTAATATTTTCACCAAAACTCCCGGAATAGGTATTCATCGGAAAATTCCACGTCTGCCCCCCATCATTAGAAGCAAAGATTGTTACCGTCAAAAGGTCATTATCCTGATCAACCAGATTAAAATAAATATCCACAATATGTGATCCATCATCCCGTTGACTAAAAAAAATATCCTCCACCCGCGGAGCATTATTAGCCAGCAATATAAAAGTAATAAACAGAAAAACAGTTACACAAAGCCTTTTCATATATCCCTCCATTAAGATATGATTCTGTGCAAATCAACAATTTCCTCTAATATATGTCAAAGAATAAATCGTGAATGGTGATTAGTGATTAGTGATTGGTGATTGGAATAATTGAGGGAAGATGAAAATGAGAGGGTGTGAAATTGCGAAAATGTGAGTCAAAAATCCGGCTTCGTTTTCTACGGCGTGATTAGAGTTGAAAAATGTAAGGGAAATGTTAGGAAAATGCTAGGTCATAAATATCAGTAATAATGTTAGTTACAGCAAAACCTAACATTTTTGGCGATTTTGAAAAAATACTTCCCTATTTTTTGTTTTTCTAGAAAAATACTCCATCCCTAATCAGAGCTATAAGTCTTCTGTTACTCAAGCGTTAGCTACTCTGAGCTGTTTTTAAGTCAACCGAAGGCTGCCTTATAGAAAGTAAAAATGTAATGAAATGTAATTAAAATGTAATTTTATAACTTTCTGCAATAAAACAAAATACAACATAAAATTACATTTTTGCCCATTTTTGAAAAAATATATGCCAATATTTTGAATTTTATTAAAACGTCACCTGTTCTCCTTTTCTCCTCTTCGACGAAGTTAGTCTATCAGTCAATCCCTCAATCAGTCTTTCACTCGATGAACGAAGTGAAACATTAAGCCCATTTTTGAAAAAATATGCCCCTAATTTTAACTTTTTAAAATATCCCTTCAATTCGCGACTCACCGTTCACGATTTACGGCAACCGCAGGATGCCCTGGAAACGTTTACAGCTCATTCCTGAGCTGGTTGGATTCACGACTCACGACGAAGCAACGACTCGCCACTCTCAGCAACCACAGGTTGCATTACATTATCAATTAGACGAAGTCCTTAGTTCCTTTGTGAATTCTGCTTATTGGGTAGTTGTATCACGAAGAAGGTGGTGGTAAAAAAATAATCGTGTTATTTCCATTTATCAAATCGAAGATCACATTCTTTTTTTGGAAGATAAGACCCACTATCAAGAATCTTTCTTAGACTGTTTGCTGCTCTGTGCTTATCAATTACTTCATGTTTGATAAGTTCATCTAAAACCCATATAATGCCTCTTATTTCAATGTTTTCGCTTTTAGCGGATTCTCTTAAATCTCCATCACCTGTTAGGAGTATTGCGTTATATTTCTTCGCAACTACAAGTCCAAAAATATCATATATGGAAGGTCTTGAATACTTAGAATATAATTTATAAACTTCAGCAAGTTCCTCAGAACTTATGGAATAACTCTTAAATCCTGCTCTTAGTATCTGTTCAGGATTAGGCATTATCAATTCCGATTCATCATCTTCAAATCCGGATAAAACGGCGTCGGATACTCCTAACTCATATGGAAGCCTGCACATTGAGTCTAATAATTCACCATTATAAAGATCAATTAAGATACATGTATCAGAAATTAATAAGTTCATTAACTATTAAATCCCAATATCGATTTTCTTATCTCATTCAAATTACAGGCAAGTAATTCAGCCGCTTTGGATGGAGATATAATTTTCTCTGCTATTCCCTGAAAAACAAGCTTTCTCATTCTCATTGGAATTTCTCTAGCTATAGGAGTACCGAATTCTTTTTTTCGATCAAGTTCACTGAACCTGATAAACCACGATTTAGAGTGTGATTCACTTATTATCCCCAGATCTTTTGCTCGATATACCCATTGCTGAACACTCATGCCATATTTTTGCTTTAAAATTAGAAGTTCTTCCCAGTTTAAATTCTTACGCTTGATACCCAGTTCACGAATAGCCACAGCCTTGGGTACAAGAAAGCTGGCAGAAAATCTGTAAGCTGCCTTTTCTTCATCAAAACTTTTAGACACATCCATCAATAAATGCCCCAGCTCATGTGCCAGATTGGAACGCTGTCTGTCTCCCGAACAATTCTTTCTGCTGATTATTATCGGAATTTCTCCGTTGCCCCAGCAAGATAAACCATCAAAATTCTCATCACTATCTATTAAGGCTACTTTAAATAAATTATCTTCCAATACATCCACAATGCTCTCAATCGGATCTTGTCCAAGATTCCATATTTCTCGAATGTTTTCCGCTAAATGCTCTACATCTTCAAAAGAAGAAACTCTGCGAATACTATCATCCGGCAACTTTACTGATTTGAATCCACACATAATATTCTCAGCTTCCAGATATCTCTCAATCAAATCCTTAACGTTCTCATGAATCATAGCTAATCTTCTCTTAGACATTGCCGATCTCTTTCTATAAGCAGGTTCAGGTAATTCCACTTCCGTTTTAACAGGACGGAAAAAATATTCCAGCTTAACATCTAAAGCTTTCGCCAGTTTGATCAATTTCTTACTGTCTGGCATAGCTTTGCCGTGCTCATACTTACTAATTGCCTGCCTGGTAATAGTGTCATCAGTCCTTTCTGCAAGAGCCTGTAATGATAAACCGGATTTCAACCTCGCAGATCTAAATCTTTTTGCAAATATCTCATTCATGATTACTCCCTTTCATCTGGTTGACAAATTAATCAAAATAATACCAATTGTCAACCAAATAATATCGGGAATGTTAAAACTACATCTCTCAACAAGCATCCCATTTAAACAAATTATGCATAATGAAGGTCATATTCTGAAATTGTTTTAAGTTTCCTTGCGTGATTAAACTACATCAAAATCAAAGAATAATCTTTTTCCAGATGACCATCAATAGTGCTTCGCTGGGAATTCTGGACTGCATAACAACAATAATTGAAAATTGAAAATGTAAAATTGAAAATTATGAAGAGAGCAGAGAAATAAAAATACCTTTATCCGTTTAATCCGTTATATCGGCGGTTTTTTTAATCTTTAAGCCAGTCACGAGTTACGAGTCACGGAAAACGACTCACAACACACTATTATTTAATGAATTACATAATTTCATGGCATTTTCACCGCCTAAACAAGGCACAATCTAACAGAATATCGTTAGATTGTTCTTTGTTATCCCATGAAAAAATCCATGAAAATGCTTTTGAAAATAATTTTTCGGCAATTATCAACAGGCTTTTTCATGATATAACTGTACACCGTTGATGAACGGTAATGAATGGATCAGGAAATTTAACTATAACACACCGGATATTTTGCCAGGGCAGAATGTAGGTCAAACTTTCCAGTTTGACTTTTAAAAAGATTAATCTGGGAAGATTAATCTACATTGAATGTAGGTCAAACTTTCCAGTTTGACTATTAAAAGATTAATCTGGGAAGATTAATCTACATTGAGCGTAGGTCAAACTTTCCAGTTTGACATTTAAAAGATTAATCTGGAAAGATTAATCTACATTGAACGTAGTACAAACTTTCCAGTTTGACTTTTAAAAAGATTAATCTGGAAAGATTAATCTACATGAACGTAGGTCAAACTTTCCAGTTTGACTTTTAAAAAGATTAATCTGGAAAGATTAATCTACATTGAACGTAGGGTAATTATATTTATCTCCCCGATAGCAATGTTACTTATTACTTCTAACTTGCTCAACATAAGGCAATTCATTAATAATTTGTACAATGTATTGAAGTATCAAGGCTGCATCATACGACGTGATCTCGCCATCAAGATCGGTATCAGAGCGGTAAAAACGCCAGTTTTCCCAGGGTAAGGGGTCGCAGGGAAGCGGATCATATCCTACTGATATCATCAGAAGCAGGGAGGCATCAAAACAATCAATTTCACCGTTATCATCAACATCACCATAATTTATCTGGGCAATAATGCCTTCCGAAAGATCACTCTCATTGCCGTTGAAATCTGTTGCCGAAACCTGGAAATGACCTTCCAGAATACCCGGTTCAAAACTGTTCGTGATCACTTGAGCAATGATATCTCCTTCCAGATAGATATTGAAGAAATTAAAATCATCATCAACCGGAGCGCTCCATTGAAGAATATCACCTGTGAAGATAAGACCGGAAGGGATGGACGGGAACAGGTTATCAAGTGAAATACCAGATTGACTATCAGAAATCCAGGTAGCTTCTTCCATACCTGCTATTACGCGAAACCAGATCTGTTCGTTATTGGCATAGGTTTCTGCCAGCGCCGTATAATTCTCTTCACCTGTTGCCAGTACGGAAGCAATGGAAATCCAGGTTTCATCAAAAAGATATTGAACCGAATATGATTCCGTTTCACGATCATTGCCCATCCGTGGCTCAACTGTGTCATAAAAAGATTTACTGAATGTCAGATACACATAACCACCCTGATCATTGGGTCGGTCAATTATCTGAATGATCTGGGGTACAGCATTTCCAGCATAGATAAACCTGCTGGCGCTGCTGCTGCCGGCATAGCCGAATACGGTTAAAATAACCTCATATTCACCGGATCCCTGGAATGTGTAAACCGGGTCAAATTCTTCGCTGTTATCTCCATTACCAAAATCCCAGTTTACTGAAGAGATGGAGCCCAGGGACTCGTTAAAAAACTCAACGGTAAAAGGAACAGTGCCTATTGAATCTGAAACGCTGAAAGCTGCCGCTACTTCCTCAGGTTCTATCACCTGGATATAATCCGTTTTGGTCTCTGTATCGGAACCTTCCGCACCATATACAGTTAGTGATACGGTATATATTCCAGGAGCCTGATAAATATGCTGAGGATTTTCTTCATAACTGCTGCCTGTATCACCAAAATCCCAGAAGTAATCATCAGGCTGCCCCTGTGAAAGGTTATAGAAATTAACAGTCAAGGGTAGTGTTCCGGAGAGTGGGGCAGCAGAAAATTGAGCTGCCAGAGGCTGTATTGCTTCCAAAACATTGATAAAATCCGGCATTAGCATTTCATCTTCCCCGCCAGGTCCGGAAACTGTCAGCGCTACTGAATACAAGCCTGCTTCCGTATAAATATGAACAGGATATTTCATCGCCGAATTGCTGCCATCGCCAAATTCCCAGAGATAACTCGTTACTGCGCCGCTGATTTCAGGAGAGAACATCACGACCAGTGGAGCTTCACCTTCATCCGGTTGTGATGATATATATTCAATAAAAGGCGGTTCGCTGCCCTGATCATAATAATGAGCTCCAATATCCGCTATTGTGCCATCTGGATCATAAAAGAAATCTTCCGGATTTCCTGCATCAATAGCGGGAGACTCGGATGAAAGATAGTAGTTGAAATTTCCTCCTGTCGAAAATAACGGATCCAGAAAAAGATTCATATAGGTATCACAATCATCTCCATTGATATTAATTGTTACAATTTCTCCAAAGGCTTCCGGTATTCCGTTTCCATTGATCAGCGCCGTATTTTCCCAGAATAAATTATATTGCAGCGTTAATCCGGTACCTGTTGAATTGAGGGCATGGGTGTTATTATAGAAGATGTTGTTCTGGATCACTGAATTGCTGTTCGCACTGCAGACTATGCCGATGTAATTACCCCCCAGCGTGTTATTGAAGATATCCGGTGAACAAAAATCATTTATGGTAATACCTGAGCACTGGCTGTCATTGATTATTGTATTATCAGAAATTACCGGTTCTGAGGTGGTGGAACATAAAATCCCGGTACTGGTGAAATTAGAGATCAGGTTGCGATAAATCTCAGGATTACTAAAATTTTCACACCTTACTCCGTAAGAAATACTGCTTAGATAATTATCATGGAAAAGCGGTTCGGAATCAAAACAATACAATCCCGCGTTGTTATTCATAAAAAGATTATAACTGATCTCCGCTGCACCGCCACTGCTATAAACACCGTCATGACTTATATCGTTAAACTGATTATAACTGATCAAAGGTGATGAGTTCATACAGCTAACACCCCGGTAGGCATATTCGATACTGGCATAGGATATCACACAAAAGGCATCAGTGAAATTGAAACTGATCGAATTCCAGTCTCCTGGTGCAGGTTCCGGTTCTCCAGAAGTGAAAAGAATATTATCATTCTCCGTTCCGATGGCGATCAGCGAACCAAATACCCGCAAATAATAATAACCCATGAATTCTACTGTTACTCCCGGCTCAATGATCAGTGTTTCTGAAGCAGGTACTGTGATATTACCCATTACATTATAAACATTTCCTGTTTCCCAGACTCCGCTCTGTTCTCCGCTGACCAGAATTCCTGACGCCTGAAGAGTAACCGTCTCCAGGATCAGCGGAGTAAAAATATTAACGCCGTCAATTCTTATATCCTGGTAACCGGAATGCGAATATACAACATTGTAAATACCCTCGGACAGGATTATTGAAAAATACCCGGTAATGTCAGTATAAGTACTATCCCTGACGGCAGAAGGTGAAACTGGCTCAAAAAGTATGCCTGTACCTTCAAATGTTGTTGCATTTTCCTGATAACAATAACCTCCTGCGCTCACGGTACGTGACTCAGCAGCTAAAACTGCCGGAATTGATAATGATGTAATAATCAAAAAAATTAAAATACTACTCGACCACTTCATGATATTCTCCTTATTCTTTGTTTCTTAGATTTCATAATGAAATACAGGAAAGAGCAAAAGATGCTTCTCTGATCCTCGCTTAAGCTGTAATTGAATGGTATTTATGAATAAATTCAGCTATACAATATATTTTATAATTTAGCTTTTGTTAAAACATAATTTTGTCAATAACTTTCGATCAATTTTCGCACCCCCTCCCCGGAAATTCTATTGTTATGGGGCATCTCCCGATTTAAAAAAGATTCTCTTATTAGCCCCCATTTTTAAATGGGGGGATTCAATATTTATACAATTGTTCAGTAGCTTCAGCGACTTCTGCATATGTAATAATAAAATAAAATAATCATTATATATCTTGTTATGCTGATTTAGAAGTGGCTGAAGCCACTAAACATCACTTTTTTTGAAATAAGGACACCCGGATCAATCCGGGTGCTAATGTAAGAATATAAAGAAATATTTGAGAATATATCATAATGCTATTTTCATATATATCAATGGAATACAATTATCATCAATAGATAAAACGGGGGGATGAATCGTCCCTACTAAATTGATTTAATTTTGCTATAACAACAGTTCTATTATTAGAGGGTAAGAAGATTGAACGATTGGGCGAGGGAGCGACATAGCGAAGAAAAAAGCTGAGAAAATATAAATAATTTACTGTAACTATTGTTCTAATTTAGGAAGGTAAGTTGGGTTATTTAATTTTATGATTTAAAAAGCCTCAGCTTTGCCTCTCCTTGCCTGCCCTTTGGGCGAGAAATGTATTTAAGATGTTTTAATATAGTGTTTTAATCGTAAATAATAGGGAAATTAGGGAGGTGGTGAGATGAAAATGGAAGATTTATGGAGAAAGTTTTTTATTGTGTTGTACGTTAGTTTTTAATCGTAAATCGTTAGTCGTTAATCGTTAGTTGTAATATTAAGAGAAGATTTTTCACCACAGAGGACACAGAGAAGTAAATGGAGAAAGTGCGAAAGTGAGAAATTGTGAAGATGAGACTAATAGCAATATAAAATTGAAAATGTAAAAAGTAAAATGTAAAAAAAAGCTGAATATTCTTTTTTGATAGAGCCACTTGTACAGAGTTTTAGAGCCACCTCTCCGTAGAAATTGAGCCACTCTTCCGTTTCGGGAGAGCCACCTTACTCGTCAGTATCATATCTCTTTGTAACATAATTAAATAGGTAGTTATTATCATTGAAC
>JAIPGO010000120.1 GCA_021736135.1 Candidatus Cloacimonadota bacterium | reverse complement strand
TTGATTTAATTGAAATTTGTATAGTATCATTCCTCAAAGTAAATGCTCTTAAATCACTAAGTCTAGTAATTTCATCAATCCTTTTAGAATAAACTTCATCTTTATCTTCGTCTTCTAACATATGAGGATGAAAGAATCTACCTTCTTCATTATATCCCTTAATATCCAATAATTCACCGTTATCCCGACTGATCAGATAATAAATGGTATTCCCTTCAAATTCTTCCCTGATCCAAAAAGCATTCAAGGTGTCTTTCACCGCTTCGATAGTATTAATTTCTTTTTCCCCGTATTTCGACTGATAAATAAGTTTTTCACCCACCTGCAGATCTTTGTCAAAGCGTATGGGAGCATTCATGATCATATACTCCATCATATCTCTTTGGGCAATAGCTTCCAGTTCCGCGTCACTAAGATCTTCATCCTGTGCAAAACTGTTAATGGCAAATAATAGAATTAAAGCCAAAAATAGAAAATAAACGCGTCTTTTCATTTTCTCCTCCTTTAAGGATTATATTTTTTGTAGTTTCTTCTTTTCCGCTAAAGTAGTCCAGTTTTATGTAATCTTTTTTCTTTTTTAGTTAATAATTTTCAATTTTATTGAATCCCGAAAGACATCGATAGTACATAAAAAATACAGGGAAAATGATAAAAATCAGAAATGTGAGTGTAATTTCTTTCTTCATTCTTCTCTTCTTTCCACGCCTTACGTTTACCAGGGCAGAGGAACGTAGCCTGGCGGTTGATAATCTATTTCGTTGATATTCCTCTGTTATAGGGCAATCGGAAAGTTTCTCTTTCAGGTTGTAAGAGATAATTATCTCTTATATGATTTTGCATATAAACTGAATGCCCAATCAAATTAAATATACAGGAAAATACCGGAACTGCTTGAAAAGAAACAATTCCAGTCAATAATGAGCTAATTCTATAGCTCTAAAAGTTGCAAAAGACACTTCGCAACTAAAACCACATCATGAACCTATAAAGAACAAACTAAAATCTGAACCGAATACTTTCATTATATTTATCTATGATATACCTTCTTCTCAAAGGCAATATCTCAGCCAGATCCTCATTTATTCTCAATAGCCAACAATTAATCGGAGCTATTTATTAAATTCAGTAAAATACAAGTCAAGTATTTTTTTTATTTGCACAAATAAAACCTCAGGAGTCTGTTCTACATCAGCCTCCACTTTTCAATGAATTATAATGAATAATATCAATAATACTGCACAGGTTTACGTTTTCTTAACAGAAAAACCCAAGTTAGTCCATTTATAACACATTAAGGAAAGGTATCTAATTTTTAAATCCTTCTTTTCCCCATAGGGGATATTTATTTGTAGTAAAAGACAAAAGAATTCCCCACCCACCCCACCGACCGGCTCCGCCAGTCGGTGGGGTGGGGCGATTAATATCTTTTCTACAAATAAATAAGTCCTACGGACTAATTAATATTCCCTAAACTATCTCAGTAAAACTAGTTTTGTCCATTGCGATAATCCTGCATAAAGCGTAGAAGATGTGCTCTTTTCATCTTCGTTTTAAGAATTTTGGTAATTATATTAAATGACTATCAGAATATCTCCGTAAAGCTTACATAAAGATTACGTTAAGGAAATTTGCTATAAAACATTCATTCAGGGCAGGATTATTATTGAAACATTTTAAAACGATTAGTTTTCTTCGACTTTCAGGAGCAAATTCAACTGAAAACGCCTGGGAAGTTTGACCTGCGTTTAATGTAGATTAATCTTTCCAGATTAATCTTTTTAATAGTTAAACTCTAGAAAGGTTGACTTACATTCAATGTAGATTAATCTTCCAGATTAATCTTTTCAAAAGTCAAACTGGAAAGTTTGACCTACACTCTGCCCTGACAAAATATTCGACATGTCATAGTTTAATTTCCTGATCCATTTATTACGGGTCGTCAACGGTGTGCAGTTATATCATGAAAAAGTCTGATAATAATTGCCATAAAATTATTTTAAAAGCATTTTCATGGCTTTTTCCATGGGATAACAATGATCAATCTAACGATATTCTGTTAGATTGTGCCTTGTCTTAGCCATGAAAATGCCATGAAATCGTGTAAACCAACGAATATTAGTGTGTTGTGAATTTTTTAATGAGGACTGGTGATTCGAATATATTAGTCTTTCCTGACTTGAGAACATCCCTTCGGAATTAATACATCTTATTTCCACCTTATGGAAAAGCTGTGACATTCTTTTACAAATTCTTGTAGAATTAATTATGCGAAGTTGTACGGATAGTCATTTTATATTAAGAGCTACACTGAACAGTGTCGAAAGAGAATAATAAGAGAAAATCTAAATACATTACTAAATAAGAAGTTTACTTAGATTATGAATAATAAAACAGAGAGATGCCAATCAATTATGGGAGAAATAAGAAAATAATCCTGTAAATTGATAAAAATATACTATAACAAATGTTCTATTTTGGGAGAGTAACTTAACTAAATCAATTTTATGTTTTTAAAAGCCTCAGCTTTGCCTCTCCTTGCCTGCCCTTAGGAAGGAAAATGTATTTAATCTATTGTGATATATAGTTATAGAATACTTTTTTGTGAAATTTGGGGGATTATTTCAGATGAAATGGATAATTAACTGGAAAAGTTAAATTATGTGTTGAGCGTACGTTTCAATGGATGGAGTCCTGTGAAAATGTAAAATGTAAAAAGTAAAATGTAAAAGGAATATCAATACTCACTGGCAGGCGAAGACTGATTAAATCCTTAATCCATAATCCATAATTCTTAATTTTAATCGTCCATTGTCCATTGTTACAATCGTTCTTCCTCTTTTCCACCGATTCAATTCCCGTAACTGATTTTCAATTAATTAACTGTCATTTTCCCTGAATAATCGCCATATCCTTTTATTATATAACAATCTATCTCTTTTTTGTGCTACCCGGGTACTACCCGAATATTACCCGAATAGGTTCAGAATCCGCCTATTTGAATTATACTCACTTAGCTCCCTGGATTATAACAATTGTTTTACTATCTCTCACCCGTTTTCTCAAACTATATTCACTTGTCATAAACTATTTAGCCCCGATTCAAAAAAAGAATTACACAGACGAGACGTCTATGCTACAGACATGTTTAAAACTGGTATAAATTATCGTAAAGAGAAGTAGCTTTTACCCTCCTGTAGCACAGACGTCCCCGTCTGTGAACCGCTCTGCCTGACCTCAGAAATTTACAGTAAAACAGCCCGTTGATCAGTAATCGGTGATCGGTGATCAGACAAAAAATCTCTCTTAAATATATTTCCCATAAGCCCCATAAGTCCTAACTCGGATAAACCGAAACCAAAGAAAAGATTATCAACCGCGGAAGGCGCGGAAAGAAGAAAATTAGCAGATTTGCGGGTGAGATCTTGCGAATGGTTGCAGACCTCCGCAATGGTCGTCTCATTACAGATCGCGATTCTCTTAGTCAACCATTGCGGAGGTCTGGCGACCATACGCAAGGTTTTAGCTAAATATTCTGCTAAAAATCGTAGGAATATTATTGTTAAGTGCCTATAATTCACAAAAAATACACCATCCTACGCTAAAGCTACGGCACGGCAGGCAGACGAGACGTCTATGCTACAAGCAGTTTTATGCCCTGTTAAAATTATTCCCGTGAGAAGGATTTATCCTCTTCTACTTCGACTCACAACTCACAACTCACGACTCACGATCTTATTTCAACAGTACAACTTTCCTGGTTTCCACAACAGCTCCACAGGTCATACGGATGTAATATATACCACTGGTCAAACATTCCGCATTCCAGGCAATCTCATGTTTCCCCGCTTCCACTATATCATTGAACAGCGTTTCCACTTTCTGCCCTTTCAGATTATAAATTTCCAGCAAAACATTCCCACTTTCAGCCAACCCATAACGGATATTGGTCTCCGGATTGAAAGGATTGGGATAAATGGAGAAATGTTCTACAGTAATATAGATATCATCATTATCTGCCGGAGTGATATAAATATCACCATCTGTCAGATCAGTGGTTTCCTGGGTATTATAGAAGAATTCAGTAATAACCAGGTCCGTGCTTCCCTCAGCTATACCTGTGAAAAGCAATTGCATTAATGATCCTTCACCGGTTAAAGCTTCCGTGGTCATACAGGCAATTGAAAGTTCTCCAGAATTATCGTTTACAGCCAGTATCCCTCCCTCGGATAACGTTCCTTCAAGTAAAAAATCATTGAATTCTATAATTAAGGGGTCATAATTTATAAGAAACTGGTAAGAAATGATACTGTCACTTTCTGAAATCACGGATGTTATTACAGGAATAGTCACAATACTATTTACTTCACCCTCAGAACTTCCCAGAGAAATGGCGAATTCCCTCTCTTTATTTCGTTCCGGATCAAGCCTTTCCGTCAATGTCATAACTGGAGGATTATCATTTCTTCCCGTCCAGGGTAGTTCAGGAATGTTGCCTGCTGTATAATTCAGGATCAAAGAAGCATCATAAGCCTGGAGTATATCGTTAAGGTCAACATCTGAAATCTCTTCCCGCCAATCTTCCCAGGGAATTGGGTCTTCCGGAAGCAGATCGTTTCCAACTGTATAATTTAACAATAGGGAAGCATCAAGGACTTCTATCCGTCCATTGGCATCGATATCACCATACCAGGCATTTTCATAACTGAGTATAGCGCGGATCATGAAATTGCCTTCGGTAAATTCCTGCCAGCTATGAAAATCTGCAACCCAGCTATGACCGGAACCACTGGTATCCAGACCAATTGAGGGAGCATATTGCACTTCATATACCGCTATATGAAAACTTTCTGAGCAAAAGATCAGATCGTCTTGTATTGTTTCCGGAACCTCAATTACATTCCAGCCTTCCTCAAGAAATGTGTAGTGTGTATTGATCTGGGCAAGTTGTGTTCCGTTAACTCCATTATCATCGCTATATATCCGCAGTATCAATTCTCCGATATCGAATGAATAGATATATACTTTTATATTTGTAAGAACCAGGCTGTCAGGATAAGTCTGGTCGAATCTTACACCCATATAATGTGCAATACCATCATTATATCCTTCTTCTGCAGTTCCGTCATCATAAGCCATTTCAATATTCTGATTGCTGGGTACGTAAACCATGGATTCATCACAAGGAACGCCTTCCTCTCCGTCATATAGAGCCGAAACCACATAAAAATTCCAATTGCCCGAGGCAGGATCCTCATCAAGAAAACCTGGTGTATTAGCAGGATCAATGGTCCCTATATTCACATAATCTTCGCCACTTGTATAAGAACGCAGGATATTATAACCTGTAATATTCAGATCACGTTGATTTCCCGGAAATACAGGTAAACTGCGCCCGTCATCTTCCACAAAAGCATGAATATTCCAGTTATAAGGATTACCGGTGCCGATCATAGAATCCCAGGTTTCTAGATCTGTAGTGATCCAACTGCTCTTGCCAAGGACTGCCGGACCGTCATCATAACCGGCAGGATCAAGGTTGGCTTCATGAGTTACTCTATAACCGATCCAGTATTCCGTACCGCTTTCGATCTCAAGGGGAGTATCCAGTATTATCGTATTCCAGCTGGCAGCTTCAGGTATAAAATCCTGGTTGAGTAATTCTTCCGCAGCCATACTCCCTTCCCAAATGTATATGGTCATAGAAGTGGGTTCATCAGCAATATATATTTCCAGCTCTGTTATAGTGCCTCCGGCATAAGCTGCCAGATCATACTGATCAAAGCTGATAGCTACATAAAATGTACCACCCGCCACGAATCCGAGAGAACCGTAATTAACCCCGTCATCCCATTGCAGCCAGCCTGCTTCACTTTCCGGAATTGGATCCCAGGTTAATTCTACCTGACCGGCAGCATTTACAATCGCCTCCAGGTTTTCCGGTGCTGGTCCCGCAAATTCCTCCTGTAAAATCTGAAAACTATCAATTCTAAATCCTCCCGGAACTACTTCACCTGTTGCATTAGAATGCAGTCCGAAACGCATTTGCACGTTATGACCTGCCAGCATGGACAAATTTCCATATTCATTACCCCAGACTTCGCTGAAGAGACTCCAGTTTTCCACGTTACCGGAAAATACAAGATTTTCTACTGCTGGATTACATGTCGGATTCGATATGGATGACCATCCCGACCACCACCCTCCGGGAACCTGCGAACATATTTCCACATACAGATAATCATAATCAGGAAAAGCTGCGTCGTCGAGTAATGCTTTCACATATACATCCCAGATAAAAATGCCATCTGCAGGAAGATAAAATACCGGTGAGACAATGTAATCTTCTATTCTCGGCAGATAAGTATCGGTACTATCGCTAAAGCAGCCCAAAGCATGTGTCGGACCAGGTGCCTGAGAATCTTCATATATATGCCACAGCTTACTGAACTGGTAACAGCCATAATCCGGGATCAGGAGTGCATCTCCTGGCGCACCATTACCATCTGAAGTAAACGTGCCTTCTGATGTGTCGATTTCGATGTTATCAATTCTCATCCCAAACAGGTTCTCATCATCTTCAACACAATAATATGAATTTGAGGCAAAAGCAAAACGGATAATTACGTCGTCTCCGGCAAATGCAGACAAATCAAACGAAGCCGCTGTCCAGGTTACCCAGTCAGTACTGCTTGACCAGCCCGGAATATCTGAGCCTTCGTTAAATTCATATCCAAAAGAATATATATTGGATGCGTTATATTCCGGAATCCCATTGAGGGGGAGCCACGTATTACCATCGTCAACAGAAATACGCACATTTGCTCCGCCACCCGCATCATAAGGCTCATATTGCAATGGATCCCCACAACATAAGCTGAACATAAAATGTAATTGAGGATTACCTTCTGCCAGGGAAAGCTCTGGCGTGTCCAGTACCAGGTAACGATGATAAGTATAACCACCCAGATCTTCATCTCCCATCCACCATGAATTCCCGGAATATGCTCCAGTTGTACTTAAATGCCAGGCTTCAATCCATTCGGAAACATCATTTTCACCATATTGTTCCCAGCCTTCAGCTCCTGTCTCAAAGTCTTCTTCTATTACCGTTATATAATCACGTAGCCTTGTATTTGTATAATGGAAAGGACTTTCGTCAGCAATTTTTGCTTTTTTTTTCACACTGTCTGCGAATTGCGCTGAACTAATTAAAAGAATAAATGATACTATGAGTAATTTCTTCATCCTACCTCCACTAATAGTATGATATTATTTTATCAATACAATTTTCCTGTTTTCCATAACTGCTCCACTAGTCATACGGATATAATATATCCCGCTGGTCAAACCTTCCGCATTCCAGCTAAAACTATGTTGTCCAGTATCCTGAATTTCATCCAGCAATACGGATACCTTCTGCCCTCTCACGTTATAAACATCAAACTTTACTCTCTCTGCTGCTGCTAATTGATAAGTTATCGTAGTTTCCGGATTAAACGGATTCGGATAAGCATTGAAAACTGAATTTGCAGGAATAAGTTCAGCATGTTCTGTGCCTGGCAGGTAAATAATGAAAGCCCGGATCATTAAATTGCCATCGGTTACCTGTTCCCAGACATTTTCTGTTCCTGCTGTGATCCAGCTATTTCCTGATGTATCAATATCTTTGCCGATTGCTGATAAATGTGCCATCTCAAAAATAGATATGAAAAAACTTCCTTCGAGATATAATGGCCATAGTGAACCTGGAATTTCAATCGTGTTCCAGCCAATATGCAGATCATCGGGTGTTATGCTGAATTGAGCTATCTGAGCACCTGGAAAACCGGCATCATCCTCCAGAATCCTGAATACAAACTGACCATAATTAAGGGTTTCAATATAAAATTTTACGTGAGTTAGTATTATATCTACAGGATATGTAGATATGAATCTTACTGCCATATATTGAGCTATGCCAACATTAATCCCCTCTTCGCAGGTTCCGTCATCATACGCAATTTCATGATCATCAATACTCATAATGTAAGCCATAGCTTCATTGCTGGGTTCACCATCTTGCCCATCATAAAGGGCTGTCACCGTATAGAAATTCCAAATGCCTTCAACGGGATTTTCATCAAGAAAATACGGTGTTTCTATAGGTTCAATAGTGCCTATATTCTGATAATCTTCCCCGCTTACTGTCGAATGCCAGATATTATATCCGGTTAATTCGCGTTCTCTGAAGGTGTCTCTGAATAAAGGAAACCGGCGACCATCTGCTTCCACGTAAGCATGGATATTCCAGTTAAATCCATAAAAGCCACTTACTGATTGCCAATCACCAGGTGTAAGGGCTGTCCAGTCTCCCTTCCCAACTTCTTTTGGTCCGTCATCATGACCCACCGGATGTTGACCTGCTTCATGAGTTACGGAATAACCTATCCAGTATTCCGTATTTGATTCGATGGTGACCGGTGTGTCTAAAATTATCGTATTCCAGCTTTCCGCTTCCGGGGTAAAATCCTGGCTAATTAATTCCGTGGTTGCCAAATCTCCTTCCCAGACGTAAACTGTCATTGCCGATGGTACATCATTTATATAAACTTCCAGTTCAGTAATATCTCCGCCGGTATAAGCAATTATATCTATTGGATCGAAACTTATCGCCACGTAAAATGTTCCGCCAATTGTTAATCCTGTGGCATCATCGTTAATGCCGTCATCCCATTGCAGCCAGCCTTCTTCACCACCTTCAATAACAGCATCCCAGGTCAATTCAACCTGATTGTCAATATTCGTTATGGCAACCAGGTTTGCCGGTGGCTGTCCTGCAAAAACTTCCTGTAATACACAAAAATCATCAATACAAAATCTTCCGGAAACAGGTTCATCTGTACTATTGGAATGCAGCCCGAACCGCATTTTTACATTACGCCCGGCAAAATACGACAAATCACAATAATGCTCGCCCCAGGCTTCTGAAAAAAGTGTCCAATCGTCAAAATTACCGATAAAAAAGTAATTATCCCAGGTATAAGGTATTGACCAGGGTGACCAGTCTTCTCCAGGAATTTGAGAGGATATTTCCACGAGCATATAGTCAAATTCAGGATATGTAATTGGTTCATCAAGCCTTGCTTGAAAATATACGTCCCAGTAAAATGTCCCGCCTGCCGGCAGGTAAAATTCCGGGGTTATAATAAAATCACTCATGTATGGCAGGTAGGTATTTATTTCTTCATCAAAACAGCCCATGGCGTGAGAAGGACTCGGCGCTTCGCTGTCTTCATAAATATGCCAGAGCTCTCCCCCAATATGACAGCCATATCCGGGAAGCATCTGCATATCACCTGCAGCTCCATCGCCATCTGAAGTAAATATTCCCTCTGATGTGTCGATAAATATGTTATCGATCCTGAAACCGAACATGTTTTCATCATCTGCCGTATTATAGGCAACATCCGAAGCAAAGGCAAAACGGATTTTTACATTTTCTCCGGCATGAGCCGAAAGATCAAAGGTTGCCTGTGTCCAGTTCACCCAGTTGGTTGTGCTGCCCCAGCCGGGGATACCTTCTCCTTCATTAAATGAATACCCAAAGGAATATAAACTGCTCGCATTATATGCCGGTGTACCCGATATCACTTCCCAGGTATTACCACCATCGCTGGAAATGCGTACGTTAGCACCATCCCAGCCATCATATACAACACCTCCGATATCTTCACAACATAAGCTGAACATAAAATTTAAAGCAGGATATTCCTCTGCTAAAGTAATTTCCGGCGTATCCAGGACCAGGTAACGCTCATCGGTATAACCACCCAGCTCTTCATCTCCCATCCACCACGAATTTCCCATATATGCTCCGGCAGTACTTAAATGCCAGGATTCCTGCCAGTCCTCCGGGCTTGTTTCATCATAATGCTCCCAGTCTTCTGCACCTGTCTCGAAGTCTTCTTCAAATATAGGAATCAAATCTCTGCTACTGGAATGTGAGCTGCTGAATGGACTCTGCTCAGCCATTTTAACCTTTATTGCCTCATCGGTTAATAGAGCTGATACTATAAGTGCAACCATCATGATTGAGAATAATGCTTTCATTTTCGTCTCCTCAATTATTATTTTTCTTAAAGCATAAAGCATATTCGTGTCAAGTAAAAGTTATCATCTATTATAAATAAGCCACTGAACTCACGTGCACCGCTGGCGTATTTCGCAAGTGGGGTGCAAGTAAGTCAGACGTTCACCAGAGCGAACGCAGTGAGTTTGGGGAATGAATGACGACATCTTGACCACTGCCTGACCTCAGATATTTACAGCGAAACCACCAGCCCTTTCAAAAAACACACAGACGAGACGTCTATGCTACAAGCAGATTTGTAACTGATATAAATTATCGCAAAGAAAGCAGCTTTTACACTCCTGTAGCACAGACGTCCCCGTCTGTGAACCGCTCTGCCTGACCTCAGAAATTTTAGTAAAACCTTCAACTCTGCCAAAAAACACAGACGAGACGTCTATGCTAGAAGCAACTTTATAGCTTGAAAAATACCCAACTAATCAGTGCAGGTTATATAGGGCAGACACATAGGTCTGCCCCTACCCTTTAACTGGGAGAGGTTATGATTTAAGATAAATTTCAGGGATACTGTTCAGTGTAACTCTTTATATAATTACCAAAATTCTTAAAATGAAGATGAAATGTGCACATCTGCTCCGCTTTAGGCAGGATTATCGTAATTGACAAAACCAAATTTCCTGAGATAGTTTAGGGAATGTTAATTAG
>JAIPGO010000119.1 GCA_021736135.1 Candidatus Cloacimonadota bacterium | reverse complement strand
GGTAAATTTGCAAAATGTATCAGTATTTACAGCTCATATAAAACTTCTTTTTTCTAATCCTCTTATCTTTTATCCGTGCTATCCGTAAAATCCGCGGTTCAAATTCTTCTTTTTTTGGTTCTGGCTTGTCCAGGTTAGGCTTTTGCATAGAGTAGTAAGGTTCTGAGTACTGAGAAGTTAGAAAATTATTAGTGAATATCTTTAGATATTTATTATAATTTTGTAACTCTCTCAGTGTCAGAAACTTGCTGCTATTTGTGAAATCCTATTGCACAAGATGGGATTATATCTTTCACTTACTGTCATCCCCGGTTTTCTACAGCAATGATGATTGTAATCTCTTGAAATACATAATTATAGGTGTACGATGTATTAGTGATTTATTCTTTTTATTCTTTCATTAGCACCCAGATTCATCTGGGTGTTTTTTTATCCCAGGAAATGATGTTCAGTGGCTTCAGCCACTTCTCATTATCTGTCTGAATAATAATAATATTATTTTATCTTATTATCAAATAAGCTTAACTCGCTGAAGCGATTATACGTTAGTATCAATATTGAATCCCCCATTTAAAAAATGGGGGCTAATGAGAGAATGCGTTAGAATCAGGGAATGACTCAATATTAAAAAAAACGGGGGGATGCCAGAAATCTTTTACTTACTGGCATCCCCCCGTTTTATTATTTTAGATATGAGTTAATATATTGATAAGTAAAGAAATATATTAATATTTTATCCGGTATTTATATAGCAAAAAAGATGCATAGCCTCCGGTAAGGTACACCGCAACCGGGGGAGCTTTTATAATGGTCATAAACTCCTCCGGTGAAACGAAGTGCCACCGGAGGCTATGCACCTTTATCCCCTAACGGGTTTATAATATCAATAAGCATTGCGTCATAAATATGTGTGACAATTTAACGCAGTAATTTTGAATTATATCAAGGCGAGAAGAGCTTCAATATCCTTTGATATTAAAGCGATGAACAACGCAGATAGAATTTTAAAGAACAAGTTAAAAGTTACAGATATTTATGACGTGATGCTTACAATTATCATCAATAGATAACGGAGGGATAACAGCATTTTAAATTGGTATAGTTTTGGTACTGAAAAAGATTATTAGGCAAGAAGATAATATTGATTAAACAATCCATAAAAGCATAGTAAATCCCAATTCCTCGATTTGGAGTGTTTCCTTTGGTCACTTTCGATACAAGATTTTCTTTAGATGATATTGGTACCCCAGACGCGATTCGAACACCTATCTTCTCCTGAAGTGGAGGTCTATCTGCCCGGCAGATGATTTCATTTAAGCATAACGTTAACGTATATCCGGTTCAAATCTTTAGATTATTGAAATTACCCGCGATTTGATTTATCAAACCGCTTTCCTTAAAGATATGATCAAAACAGTTCCCTGATGTACATTGTCTTCTACAGAAATTGTGCCTCCATATCTTTCTATAGTTTTTTTCACGATGTGCAAACCAATGCCTGTATTTCCTGTTTTTCCATAAGAAAACCCTTCCTGGAAAACTCTTGATTTGATAATAACGGGTATTCCGGTTCCATTATCGGCAAAGCGGATTTCATAATAATCCTTCTTAGGCAGGATATCAATTTTTATAGTGCTGGCTTTCCCATGGATAAGAGAATTATTAACCAGGTTTTCAAATACCGAATAGATTGCTTCATCTGCAAGTATCACACCCGTTCCATTGACCTTGATCTGGATTTGCGGATGGTCAGAGGCTAAATTATTGAAGATATCATCGAGTGAATAGGTTTTAAGCTTATGAACAGAATCCAGCGTCGATAGCAAGGTTCTCTGACTTCGGATAGTGCTGATGCTTTGGTTAGCCCTTTTCTCTATTTCATTCAGGAAAATCTCTTCGGGTGTATCGAGATAAAGTTCGATTGCGCTTTGGATTACTGAAAGATCATTTGCTATATCGTGAGTTAAAATCTTATTGATTAGCAGGAGATCATCCTTGTATGCTTCCAGTTCTTTATTTTTTCTTTGGATGATTCTGTTTGCCTCCACTAATTCTACATTTTTAAGTCGATGAATTTCGGCTATTCTCTCTTTCTTCTCCATATCATATCTGGCTGTTATCTCGGCGATCTTCTTTTCACTATCATTATTATAAATTCTATCAGAAAAATATTTATACTCTTGATGATATAGAAAAGCCTTTTCAAAATCACCCAGTTCTTCATAAGCTTCAAACAGGGTTTTACAGGCAGAATGTTGTAAGGGCAGCTCCTTTAATTCTTCGGCTAATTTTAGTTCTATTTCTGCACTTTCCACCGCTTTTCTGAGATCACCAAGTTCTTTGCAGGCATTTGCAATATTGCCAATAACTAAAGCTGCATTATGTTTATCGCCCATCTGCAGAGAAAGCTCGTAAGCTCGATTGAACCATTTCAGAGCTTCAACTGTGTTTTTTAATTCAAAATACACCCCGCCAATATTGCTGCAACAGGCCACGGAACCTTTGATATCGTTCAGATTTTCTCTGATAGCCAAAGATTTTTGATAATACTCAAGGGATTGAGTAAAATTTTTGAGAATAAAATTTACAGCCCCCAGATTATTATATGAAAATGCCAGCCCTGCTTGATCCGGAAGGGTAAGTTTCAATTCCAGAGCTTTCAAAAAGAAATCCCCGGCTTTTTCGAATTCATTTATTCTGTAATATACAGTACCTATATTATTATAACTTTTGGAAATTTCCCTGGCATCTCCCATTTCTTCATCAAGTTTCAAAGATTTGAGATAGTAATCCAGAGTCTCATCGAAAGCTCCCTGATAATAATGAATTTCACCAAAGAAAGTATAACATTTTGAGATGATTTCAATGTTATCAACCTCCTTTGCTAATTTTAAGGCTTTTTCAAGTATCGGCAGGGATTTTTCATATTCTCCCTGTTTATTATAAACATAGGCAATATTGCAATAACTTGAAGCAATCAGATCCGCAGATCCTGATTCAGCAGCTAAGCTTAAAGCTCTGTTATAGAGAGTAAAAGCAGTATCCAATTGATTTCTTCTATATAAATCTCCCAGATCAGAATATAGTTTAACCATTTCTGGTGAGTTTTCACCTGTTTCAGCTATGGACAGAACCCTGTTTATAAGTTTTTCTTTTTCAGATGACTGATGATCTTCTGATAAAGAGTTTAGATATTCTTTTCCATGTTCTTGGCATTTTTCTTTATTAATACCCAGATAGCTGGCTGCTAAAAGAAAGTGAGTCTCTATTTTTTGGAGTGAAGATAACTTGCCCGGCTTTAAATCACTCTCCAATTCTGTTATAGACTTCATCTTTTCTTATTCCTCCATAAATTATTAAAAGTCTTTTATTTGATTGTTGAACAAAAGCCAGTTGTTTTATCAAACTTTTAATTTTACTGTGTCTCCTTTTCTAAAACCTTCATCACCGTCGATACTCCCTTCTTTCAATTATGTGTCAAACAATTTCTAAATCCCTCCTCATTGGTGACTGTTCAATGTAACTCTTTATATAATTACCAAAATTATTAAAACGAAAATGAAATGTGCACATCTGTTACGCTTTATGTAGGATTATCGTAATTGACAAAACTAAATTTCCTGAGTTAGTTTAGGGGATATTAATTAGTCCGTAGGACTTATCTATTTGTAGAATATAATATTATCCCCCCACCCCGGCGACCAGCGGAGCCGGTCGCTGGGGGAGGGGGGATGACCGATGTCTATTTCTACAATTAAATATCCCCTATGGGGAAAATGAAAACAGTGATAAGAGACTTTATAATATATACTTATAAATGTACCGACTTGACTGTAATTGTCAGAGAACAATAATTGTGTATTATTATTGATATTATTCAGCATAAGTTACTGAAAAGGAATGCCTGATATTGAACAGTCTCACGCAAACATTTTCCTTAAATAACATTTTCTGATTGACTATAATCTTATTATGGGAAAATCTTATGATTATTCAGAAACCTTTATTTAAGGAGTAATACAGGTTCTGGGTCAGTAATAAATAAGGCAGGAAATATGTTTCCGGTAAGTGATCCCATAATCTATTTTGGAATACTGGTGGTGGGTATTCTCTTAGCTCCGGTTTTATCAGGCCGGTTTAGGATCCCCGACCTGATCATTCTGCTCATATTTGGTGCCGTAATCGGTCCCAATGCTTTGCATGTGCTTGGCAGCAGTAATGCGGTTACAATGCTGGGCTCGGTGGGGATGATATATATCATGTTCCTTGCCGGTCTGGAGATTAATTTCTACAGATTTCAAAAAAGCTACAAACGAAGCATAGTGCTGGGTTTATTAACCTTTCTGATACCTCAGATCCTGGGAACTTTTGCCGGAAGGTATCTTCTGCAAATGAGCTGGCTCAGTTCCATACTTCTGGCAAGTATGTTTGCCTCTCACACTTTGCTGGCATATCCTCAGGCAAGCAGACTGGGAATAGCCCAGCGGGAACCGGTGGCTATAACCGTTGGGGCAACAATAATTACCGATACTCTGGCATTACTTGTGCTGGCAGTGATAGCTGATATGGCAAAAGGTATGAGCCTTGACCTGAAACTGATCGCAATAATTATGCTCGGAATGGCAATACTAACGGTTTTGATCTGGAAAGTTGTCCCCTTATTATCCAGATGGTTCTTCGGCAGCATCAGTGAAGAAAGTAATACGCAATACTTGTTTGTAATGGTGATATTATGTCTTTTTGCTTATTTATCTCATCTGGCAAAAATGGAGCCTATCATTGGTGCTTTTCTGGTTGGCGCAGCTTTTAACCGACTTATTCCCGCTCAGGGCAGACTTATGAACCGGATCAACTTCACCGGGAATACACTTTTTATTCCCATATTTCTGATTTCAGTGGGTATGCTGGTCGATATCAAGGCGATGCTGTCAGATTACAGAAGCTGGCTGGTAGGCGGAGTGATGATTGCTGCCGTGATCATTACCAAGTACATGGCAGCGCAAATAGTAAGATTTGTTTATAAATACTCTTCTGCCTCCGGTAATGTTATCTTTGGTTTAAGCGTTGTTCAGGCAGCCGCTACTCTGGCTGCGGTTATGGTGGGCTATAAGCTGAAAATACTTCCTGAAGAAGTACTCAATGGTACAATTCTGATGATCCTGGTCACCTGTCTGCTGGGTTCCTGGATTGTTGAGCGGTCCGGGCGAAAAATGGCGCTCGAAGAAAAAAACGTCTTAATTGCATCTTCTGCCAGACAGAGTCTTCTGGTTATGGTCTCTTCCATCGCAAATGCTTTGCCGGTGTTAGACCTGGCCTTCCTCTTGCAGGAATCCGGAAAAGATAACTCGCTGCATTCTTATACCATTATCAATAATCAAACCAATATTGAAGAAGCTATTGCGGAAGGTGAAAACCTGCTGGGACACTGCGTTGCTCATTCTGCTGCTGCCGACATAACTGTGGAACCGGGTTTGAGAGTGGAAAATAACGTCGCTGACGGTATCAATCACATTGCCCTGGAATTAAATGCCACGGCAGTTATTTCAGGCTATTCAGAAAAAAGCAGACATTTTGGCTCAATTATGCATGAACTAACGGAAAACTGCCGGGCAAGGTTGATCTTCTGTTCTCTGCAGGAACCCCTGAATACAATCAGAAGAATTATCATACCTCTGCCAGCTTTTGCCTGCCACAGAAGAGATATAGCTGATTTTGTGAAAACAGCTAAACTTATCTCCAGCCAGACGGGTTCTGGAATCCACGTTTTTCTGGATCAAAAGGAAAGCTGTGACCTGCAGGAACTCTTTGAAAATACTGAACCTGACACTTCAGTAAAATTCTCCTCCTTCAGTAAATGGCAAAACCTGCTTCAAGAGCTTTTTGCTGAAATAAAGACCAGTGACATGATCCTCCTGCCTCTTGACCGCCGAAGCGGTATTATGTGGAAACCAAGTCTGGAAAATCTCCCCCAGATGCTTAAAAATAAATTCCCGCAGAACAACCTGTTAATTGATTATCCTTCCTCTGAAAAACGGGAATTCGTTGCCTTTAATAAAGAATTGATTATCAGCAGCGGCGAACCAATATTGATTCCTGTAGAAACTGACAATAAAGCTGATCTAAATGAAGTGATCAAGCTGCTGGCAAATGAAGTTATTCCGGAAAGCACACAGTGTATGGACGAAACCTGCCGGCAACTGAACGAACTCTTAGCTTCATTCCCTGTGGAACTTACTCCAGGTATTGTTCTTATTCACACTCAAAATAGTGCCGTAAAAGATACTTTGATCGCTGTATGTCATATCCCGGGAACTATCAGGATTGATAATGTTAATCCGGTCAGATTTCTTATTGCATTACTCAGTCCCAGATATCAGGAACCGGAAATCCATCTAAAGAACCTTTCGTTTATTGCTACCGGAATTAGAAAGATTGAAAAAGAAAATGACCTGGATAACCTCACCTCTGCCAAAGAATTGTGCTCCCTGCTGGAAGCTTTGTAATGAATTGGAGGATTTAAAAAAGGATTTTCTGAACAGGCAGATCCTGAAAGGAGGCATAATTGGCAAAGTATAAGATCCGGAATTTTATATCCATTAACTATTGAGTCTTCTCAGAGCAGGCTAAATCCTGCTTGTAATATTTATCTTTACAACAAATACCTAAACACAAGATTTGACACTAAAGAGAGTAATGTGTCTAATATTGGAGGTTATTTTGGTAAGTTTACTTAATAAGATTGAAGATAAAATAAGAAGTACTTTTATTGATAATGATACTATCAGGAGGGAGGAATTGTACCACCTGCTTGAAGAATATTTCTATCCAGATCTAAAGGACTCAACCTTTGACTGGCGAATCTATGAGCTGAAAAAATCAGGTGTTATTGTTCCAGTCAAACAGGGATTATATAAGCTTTCTCAAGGAGAAAAAATATATATACCTCTCATTAGCAATAAGCAGAAAAGGATAAACCGATTAGTAAATAACAACATTAATGGTATTTCCTATTGTTCCTGGAATTCCAACTGGCTTAATGATTTTTCCAGGCATCAGGCTTTTTCAAATATTGTGCTGCTTAATGTTGAGAAAGAGTTTATGCAAACTGTATTCCACCTGCTTATAGATAACTCCTTCCAGAATGTATATCTCGATCCTGATCAGAAAGTTGTTGATACTTACATCTCAGAAAATAAAGACTCTATTGTGATTATTCCCCTGGTATCAAAATCACCAGTTTACAAGATTGCCAGGGTTCCGGTTCCTCAATTAGAAAAAATTCTGGTAGATATTTTCTGTGACAATAAAATCCTTTATACTTATAAAGGAGAAGAACTGGCAACAATATTCCGCAATGCCTTTGATGAATATAGAATTGACATCTCCCGGCTGATAAATTACAGTCGCCGAAGAAAAAAGGAAAACCAGATCAAGATTTTCCTTATTCAAAATCATATCCTCGAAAAGGAGCTTTTTGCGTGATAGACACGGCTTCCTACAGTAGAGAATGGTTAGCTTCTCTTAGAGCAGTCAACAAAGGTATTGATCCTTCTCTCTGTGAAAAGCTGATCAGGGCTTTAGGATTATTGGAAGAGCTGGTTACTAAAGGTCTGGATTTTGTTTTCAAGGGTGGAACAGTCCTCATTCTGCTGATAGAAAAACCGGAAAGATTTTCCATCGACATAGATATTAATACAGAAGAATCCAAAGAATCAGTAGAAGCTGTTATAGAAAATATCATGAAAACAGGGATCTTTAAAAGATCAGTAGAAAAAAAACGCCCATTCAGGGGCGTACCCAAGGCTCATTACTATTTCTACTACGATTCATTAGTTAATGGCAAAGAAGCTTATGTGATGCTGGATGTGTTATTTGATACTCATTCCTATCACAGGATCATTGAAACACCAATTCAATCTCACTGGATCAAAACGCAGGGAACTGCTATAACAGTAAAGACACCTGATATTGATTCGTTGCTTGGTGAAAAACTCACTGTATTCGCACCAAATACTACGGGAATAAAATATAATACAGGTAAATCGATGGAAATCATCAAGCAACTCTTTGATATCAGCAGATTATTTGACCATATAAGTGATCTGCAAACAGTAAAAACTTCTTTTAAGCAAACAGCTATCAAAGGACTGGCTTACAGGAAATTGGAGCTTTCTCCTCTTGATGTGTTAAATGACATTATCGATATAAGTCTTATTATATCACGGTTTCCTGGGGGAGGGAAGTATAACACAGCAGAACTTCTTGAACTGATCGAAGGATTGAAAAGTTTCAGTTCTTTTCCCATTGCAGTAAAATACCGGTCAGATAGCGCTATTCTGTCAGCATCAAAAGCTGCTTATCTGGCAACGCTCATAGCTCATGATGAAAATGATCTTCAATATTATAAAGGAGATGCAGAGCCTGCTCAACTTGATTTTCCAGACAAGTTTAAACATATTAATAAATTAAAACGCAGGTTACCTGATGCCTGTTATTACTGGTGCAAAGCAATAAAGATTTTGACAGAAAAGGAGGCGTAATGGCAAAGTATAAGATCCGGAAATTTCCGGCTTCCAGAATTGCTACTATTGATGTTTGCGAGATGGGAAAACGGAAGCATCATGTAACCGGACTCATTGAACTTGATGTAACAGAAAGCAGAGCAAAAATCAAAAAATATAATCAGGGTAAGAAAGAAAGGATTTCCTTTACCGCCTGGCTGATAAGCGTGATCAGCAGCACGCTCAAGAAATATGAAACTGCGTCCTCGTATTTGCATAGTAAATATAAACTGATAATTTTTGAAGATATAAACGTCTCTCTGGTTGTTGAAAAGGATTTGCAGGGTCAGAAAGTGCCGATTCCCTTAGTCATTGAAAAAGCAGATGAGATCAGTTTGGAATCCATAACCAGCCAGATTGCCGATGCCAGAAGCAGGGAATTTACTGATAAAGACATCGTTCTGCAAAAAAAAGCAGCTAAATTAGAAAGGCTCTACTACGTTCTTCCCGGATTTATGAGAAGATATTTCTGGAAATATTTATTAAAACACCCTAAGATTGCCTATAATAAAATGGGGAATGTGACAATTACTGCCCTTGGCATGTTAGGAAAAGTCAATGGCTGGTTCATTCCCGTCTCAGTGCATCCGGTATGCTTCGGGATTAGTTCCATCATCAAAAAGCCGGGAGTAGTTGCTGACAAAATAGAAGTCAGGGAAATCCTCAAAATGACGATCCTTTTAGACCATGACGTCATGGATGGAGCAAATATGGCGCGCTTTATCAGCGACTTGACGAAAAACATAGAACGGGGAGAAAGATTATAATAATGGCTCCCTCGGACTGACTCGAAAAGCCTATTTTTTTCTTAGGAGGGATAATTACGAACTAAGTTAACAATAAGATTCAATGCTACCTGGCGGTTATTTAGATTTTTCTGGGTTATAAAATTGGTTAAAACCCGTAAAAGTGTTTATCCCATTTTGTGCAGTAGTCACTTAACAATAATATTCATGCATTTTTTGGCAGAATATTCAGCTAAAACCTTACGAATGGTCGTTAGACCTCCGTAATGGTTGACTAAAGGAACCCCGATCTATAATGAGACGACCATTGCGGAGGTCTGCGACCATTCGCAAGGTCTCACCCGCAAAACAGCAACATTTCTTCTTTTCGCATTTTCGCGCCTTTCGCGGTTGATAATCTTTTCTTTGGTTTCGGTTTATCCGAGTTAGGCTTTTACAAAGAGTGCTAAGGTTCTGAGTGCAGAGAATTTAGAAAATAATCAGTGAATATTTTTGATATTTATGATTATTTTGTAACTTTCTCTGTGCCAGAAACTTGGTGCTATTTGTGAAATCCTACTGCACAAAGTGGGTTTATCTGAATTTCATCATTTTCAGACTAATTTTCTCTTCAGAATCAGTATGCTACTAAAAAAAACTCTAATTTCCTCTTGACAGGATATGACAAGAAAAAAAGTATAACTGTAACTCAAAAGAGACAGTTATGAATTTCACAAAGAGCCAAAGGAGAAATTGAGCTAAAAGAAACTCACGACCTTCTAAAAAGAATATCCCCAGGGGTATTACGTTCATTAACAGGAGGTATAGAGTGGAAAAGCGAATTTCAAAAGTGGCTGAATTAGTCAGAATCAAACCCGGCGAGATGATCAACTGGGATCATCTGTATTCTATGAGAATGAATTGGGAAATTTATGGTTTCCTGATGGGTCTTATTTTTATTCACAATCAGTACTGTGAAGAGAACATCATCGATCTAAAAAAACTAAGTCTTAATTGGAAGCTGGAAGAAAGCCCTAAAGAGGATCTTTCCTCCAGAGCTTTAAGAGTCTGCCAGATCGCTAAAATTAAAACCATGCATGACCTGGTTAATTACCCCAGTATTGAGCTTATCAAGGTTAGAATGTGCGGATACAAGACTATCCAGGAATTAAAAAATTACATCCGAAAAGCAATTCAAGTCATCGGTTACGTACGCATCCCGGGTTTACCCAAAATAGAGTATATTAAGGTTGTAAATAGTGAACTTTTTTCTGAATTTACGGAAAATACACAAATAGACATTAGTGAGTGGCTGAAGGATTAATTCCGGGAATACAAAAATCCCCCTGGTTTCATTCGAGATCAGGGGGATTTTGATTTAATCCATTTTGTGCAGTAGAAATTTGCGAATAGCTGCAAGCTTTTGGCGCAGAAAGAATTAGATAGTTTTCATAAATATTTAATCGGTGAACAGTGAACAGTGAACGGTGATGGGTAAATCCAAATGTAAAGGAGATTTTACTGCTCTTCATAAAATCATACTGCACAAGATGGGTTAAAAAGTTCTTGTCCGTGTAGTCAGTGCCGTCCGGTGCGTCACGAGGTGGTGTGCATCCAGTTGGTGAAAGTCCAACCCGGTTAATTTTCTGTTCGACCGGAAGTGAAAAAGATGGCTACTTCCAGTAATGGATTGGTCAAAGCTCTTTGAATCAGTAA
>JAIPGO010000118.1 GCA_021736135.1 Candidatus Cloacimonadota bacterium | reverse complement strand
CCTGCTGCTAAGGAGAGCTTCGACCTGTGTCTTACGACTGCAGCCGTCTCCTTCGCTTCCGGTCGTATAGGAAATTAACCGGGTTGGACTTTCACCAACTAGCCCGCCAACGCTTCGTGGCGCACCATAATTCATAATTACTAATGTTCCCTGCCCTGATTGAGTTTCACGAATCACCGATCACCAGTCACTAATCACGTTGAACGCAGTTGTCCACAATTCACTCTTCATGGCTCACAAATCACGATTCACCCAAGGTGAATTATCTAATTAAACATCATCTGCATCCGGTTTTCACCTTTCTTGCCTGGTTCGGTAAGTGATATGGTATCACCGGCTGCTATACCTTCGATAATTTCCACCTTTTGAAAATCATTGATACCGGTTTTAACCAGAACACTGCCGGAAATTGTATCATTTTTTACCTGGTACACTATGTCATTACCCGTCTGATCAGAAAATATTGAGCGAATAGGAACTACGACTATTTCACTTCGTTTTTCACCAATAATCGTAACATTGGCAGTCAAGCCCGGTTTCAGTTTATCATCAACATTGCTGATCTCAATTTCCACGGGAAATACTTTCACGTTATTGATCAATTGAGCCATGGGCGCAATCTTCGTGATCACTCCGGAATATTTCTCATAAGGATAGGCATCAACCTGGATCATCACTTCCATACCCGTTTTAACCTTGCCAATATCAACTTCATTGATGCGGGAAGAAACGATCATCTGCCGCAGATCCGCCAGCACCATTAATACTGTTCCGGCTGAATATGTTCCTGTATTGGATATAACCATCTCGCCTTCTTCCACGTCCTTTCTGATCACGGTGCCACTGGCTGTGGCATAAACTTTGGAAACATTATCCGTTGTCTCAATTTCCTTAATTGCCTCATATTGCAGATAATATGTATTGTAATCGATCTGGGCTCTTTCCAGAGCATCCTGATAACCATCCAGATCTGTTTCCGAGATGTAACCGCCCTTATATAGTTCCTGTTTGTGAGTAAAATCACGCTCAGCATTCGCCAGGGTGATCTCAGCAGTACGCAGATTACGCGTCTTCTGAGTTATCTCATAAGTCTGATTATAATCCGGTTCAATCTCGGCAATGATATCTTTCTCTTTCACGTAATCACCTTCATCGACAAAAAGCCGCACGATCTTGCCGCTGACCTTGGATTTCTGTTCAATTTCACGGACAGTCTGAATTTCTCCCGTCTCTTCCAGCTTTATCGTTATCTCCCCGGTTTCCACAATAGTTGTTTTAACTTTCTCGGGTGTTTGAATTAGCTGTTTTTTACTTTTACCTTTAAAAAACAGTAAGGCTGCCACTACCAGAATGATTATGATGAGCCACCAGAATTTTTTCATATTTTTTTACTCCGTTTTATTTATGTTCAATTGCATCTATGACAATTGTTTTGGCGTTACCCTTGCGAATAACATCCAGATTCATCTTATCACCTACGGATATATCGGTTACTGCCAGTTCTGCATCGTCTGTGGTTTTTATTTTATACTGGTTAATTTTCACGATGATATCGCCTTTCTGCAATCCTGCTTTCTCTGCAGGTCCATTCTTATCCAGATAAGCGACCAGTACCCCATCCATAGAACTAAGTCCCAGATATGAGGCGATAACCGGAGTTATTTCCTGGATCTTGAAACCATACCAGATGTCCCTGATCTTGCCATAACTGATCAGTTCTTCGGCAATTTTCTTCACACTATCTATGGGAATGGCAAACCCGATACCAATACTGCCGCCTGATTCCGAAAAAATGAAGGAATTGATACCTATCACTTCACCCATCACATTGACCAGTGGTCCTCCGCTGTTACCGGGATTTATGGCTGCATCCGTCTGGATCATTTTCTTATAGACTTTGCCTTCATCATTGGGAGCGAAATCACGGTTGATAGCTGAAATCACACCAACGGAGACACTCGGCTTCGTATCCTTGAGTAAAAATCCGTAAGGATTGCCCACGGCAATTACCCATTCACCTATGATCAATCCGCTGGAAACACCTAATTTTGCCAGGGGTAGTTCTTTGCCGTCTATCTTTAATATCGCCAGATCATGTACGGAATCCAGTCCGATAAGCTTACCGTCAAACTGACGGCTGTCCGATAGTATAACCTTGATCTGGGTTGCGCCTTCCACAACGTGTGCGTTTGTAATTATGTAGCCGTCATGGGTAAATATTACTCCCGTTCCAATACCCTTGACTTCCCGCTTATAAGGCACATTGCCAAAACCGAAAAAAGGATTCTCAAAAGGATTAAGAAAGCGGTTCACTAATTCCGTCTTGATCACGTTAACGGAAACAACAGCCGGAGAGACAAGTTCTATTGCCGTTGTTATGGCATTTTGACGTGAACAGCTCACTTCCGCCAGCGCTGCCAGCCTTTCTTCTTCACTGGCATAATATGTATTTGAACCGGTGGTATAACCCGTTTGTAATTCCGGTATTTTTTCTTCGGCATTCTTTTTTCGCATATCAATATAAAATATCAGACACATAAACACTATCAATATTATTAAAGCATGTTTTCCTTTCATATTTCCTCCGGTTACCATTTCCCTAAAATATTTTCTGAGAGGTGAAGATTTATACTCTCACTGGTTCGAATAACCTGATAATATCCGTTTATCTCCTGTTCTCTCGCGGAGTAATAGTTATTTTGGTATTGATTAAGATCAAGAGTGGAAAGCTCACCCTGCTCATATTCCATTTGCGCCTGCTCCAGAATGCGCAATGCCAGACCGCTTTTACGCTGATAAAGTTCGTAATTACGGCTTTGCACCAGAAGGCTGTTATTCAGGTTATTTAGTTCATTACGGTTGGCTTTCTCAATATCTTCAATGGTTTTATTATAAAATTTCCAGGATCTTCTGGTCATTTTCAGGTTTTCCTGATTACTAAAAATATCAAATAAGGAATAAGACAGTCGCAATGATATTTGAGAAGAATCCTCATATTCGTCAAATTCAAATGCATCCCCGGTTGAGCTTTGGGAATAATTATAGCTCAAGGAAAGCTCAGGCAGCAAATTCAGAAAAGCCTGCCGGTTATTTAAACCTCGCACTTCCTGCTCTGCCCCGGCAATCTGAAACTGCAGATTTGCCCGGTAAGGTTGCACAGTTAAGGCCGGTTCCACACTCAAACTTTCCAGTTCTTCTTTTCCATCTTCCAGGTTTATATAATAAAAGAGTTCCCGGCGTTTTTCCTGCAGAGTATTCTCCAGATCATTCTGCCTTATCTCTATACCAAGCATGTTCAGTTCCGCTTCATCGACTTTCTGCTGTGTGGCAGCGCCAAGCTTAAATTCCGCAATAGCTGCCTGGTATTTTTTCTCTTCCAGTGCTTTTATGTCCTTTTGCAGGTTCACCAAATCCTGTGCCTGCAATACGTCTATATAGCGGTATAACACCTGCCAGGCTATGTTTTTCTTCTTATCTTCCAGAGAAAGTGCGGCATTCTGCATTTCTATCATTTGTCTTCGCATCTCAAAATAGCGGGGATCATTGGAAGATATGCTCCAGTTCAGGTTCGCGCTTCCCTGCAGATCATCCCAGATGCCCATTGCCCTGTTCTTGCTCAAACTTACATTTGCCTGTGGCAGCCAGGAATAAAAATTCTGCCTCTGGGATGAAATCTGATTGCGATACTGCAATAATTCGGCTTCCAGTGTCATTGACCTTTTCAGCCCAGCCTCAATGGCATCTTCAATGGTCAATATTTCTGCCACTGCACTCAACGGCAGTAACACCATAATGATAAATGTTAAAAGCATCTTTTTTATCATGCTTAACCTCCAATTATCAGGTATATCAACTGATTAACTATTCCTATGATCAAGGCGATTCCTCCCATGATGAGCAGGGAATATTTGAATATATACCTGTCATAATACTTTTGCAGTATTTCCAGGGTCACATAGTGATTTATCAGGTCAAGATAGTGAGAAACCTGGAAATATTCCATTAAAAATGGTATGAATGAACGGGCAAACTGCCTGACGAATTCCCTTCCGATCTCTGCTGCCATCACCCGCACCCCAATCACGATTTTCCGCGGAACATACTTCATTTGTATCCGGGTTTCCGCCCATTTATAACATTTCTCAAATGACTGGTTTTCCCACCTGTTGATGGGATTCCCCTCATAATCACTTTCAATATCGCGCAGAAATCCTTTCACAAAATTATTCAGCTTTTCCAGCAGGATCCCGTGATATTTCACAATTATTCCCGGAGTCAATGGCAGATGCCTGCCAAAGATGTATTTTCTTGTACGCGGATAAAACAGGATCCTCCTGATCAGAATTACCGGCAGTATCGCTATCAGCACATTAGCAGGTAAAAAAAGCAGTGACTTCAGGAATATCATTTTTGCTCCTTCACACTTTCTGTAAAATGTGACCCATCTTTTCCTTTTTTGTCCGCATATAGGTCAGGTTATCAAGTCCGGGTGTCAGTTCAATGGGTATCCGGCTGCTTATGGTAAGCCCATATCCTGCCAGACCCACCATTTTCCGCGGATTATTGGTTAATAATCTGATGGAAGTCAATCCCAGGTCCAGGAGTATCTGCGCACCAATTCCGTAATCGCGCATGTCGTCCTTAAAACCGAGGTCAATATTTGCTTCCACAGTATCCCGTCCTTCATCCTGTAGATGATATGCCTTGATCTTATGCAATAATCCTATTCCCCTGCCTTCCTGCTTCATGTAAAGGATAACTCCCTCACCTTCTTCCTCGATCTTACGGAATGACTCCATTAACTGATCGCCACAGTCACAACGCGTGGAAAAAAGAGAATCCCCGGTTAAACACTCCGAATGAACGCGCACCATAACATCCTTCTTATCTTTGATATCACCTTTAACCAGAGCGACGTGATATTCATCCGATATCTTGCATTTATAGGTGAAAATACGGAAATCACCAAACTGTGTAGGCAGTTTCGCTTCTGAGAATACCTCCACCAGTTTTTCACGTTTCCGCCGGTATTCGATCATATCTTTGATAGTGATCAGTTTCAGTTGATGCTTTTCGGCAAAAGTGATCAGGTCAGGTAATCTTGCCATACTGCCGTCATCTTTGATGATCTCACAAATAGCTCCCACTGGTTCCAGTCCCGCCATGATCAGAAGGTCCACCATTGCCTCGGTATGACCTGCCCGTTTTAAAACTCCTCCCGGTTCCGCTGCCAGCGGAAAAATATGACCCGGCCTCCGGAAATCGACTGCCTTTGCTGCCGGTGCTGCCAGATGCTGAATGGTCAAAGCTCGTTCATAAGCCGATATCCCGGTCGATGAATTTTTATGGTCAACTGATACGGTGAACTTCGTGCCATGATGATCCTGGTTATCCTGGGTCATTAATGGTAGTTCCAGCTCTTTCAAGCGGTGCTTCTGCATCGGTACGCAAACCAGTCCCCGGGCCGAAGAGATCATAAAATTCACTTTCTCCGGGGTGATCAATTGTGCCGCCGTTAGCAGATCTCCCTCGTTTTCCCTGTCTTCATCATCTACTACGATGATCATCTCGCCTAATTTTACTGAGGCTATAGCATCTTCTATCTTTGTAAATTCAAATTCCATTTTTCCTCGTTATATTATACCTTACCTGCCTGAAACAATTTTACGAAGGCAGCATAAGATCTGTCATAATTCCGTTCTTCCCTCTCCGGGAAAAAACAGGCAGGCAACTGCCTCATCTTCCTGTGATAATTCACACATTCACAGCAGGTGCCTTTGCGTGCACAGGGATATGTGCAGTTGCAATTCTGTAAATTAATTTCTTTCCTATCGCATCCCATTTCTATTCCTCTCATTCAAAATTCAAAATTCAAAATTCATAATTCATAATTCTAAATTTCTAATCGCTTCCAGGCTTTTTTTCATGTCCTCCGGCAATTCCGTTTCCAGTTGCAGCAGTTCGCCGGTTACCGGATGCTCAAATTCCAGCTTCCAGGCATGCAGCATTTGACGCCGGGCATAATGAGCCAGCACAGCTTCCAGTTTCCTGCCAAGTTCACGGGGTAGCATATTCAATTCCCTTTTCCGGCTGGAATAAACACGGTCTGCCAGTACCGGGCAGTTCAAAGTATTTAAATGAACCCTGATCTGATGCGTGCGCCCCGTTTCCAGATCCACTTCCAGAAGCGTGAAATAATGAAAGTATTCCTTTATCAGGTAATTGGTAATTGCCAGTTTTCCACTCTCAGACACTGCCATTTTCTTGCGATCCTGGCTGCTGCGGTTTAGATAAGTTTCAATCCTGCCACTCTCTTCTGCCGGTCTCCCGCAACACAGAGCCAGATATGTTTTCTTTATCTTATGTTTACGGAAAGCGGTTCCTAATATGCTGTGAACCCGGTCAGTCCTTGCCACGATCAGTAATCCACTGGTATCCTTATCAAGCCGATGTACTATGCCCGGTCGTTCAGAAGCGCTCCCGGATGATAGAGTTCCCTGATAACGGTGCAGAAGTGCATTTACCAGTGTACCGGCAGGATTACCTGCCGCCGGATGTACCGTCATTCCGGCAGGTTTATTTACCACAGCCAGATATTCATCCTCATAGATAATATCCAGGGGAATTTCCTCTGCCAGCAATATTTCTCTTTCCCGCGGCAGTATCTCAATGCTTATGTTGTCTCCGATCTGCACTTCATAACTTTTCTTTACGCTGCTGCCGTTTACCAGTACCAGTCCGTTACCGATCAATCTTTCGATCTGTGATCTTGAATAGATATCTTCGATCTTAAGATTGATCAGATATTTATCTATACGCTGCGGAATTTGTTCTTCCACCAGAATTTTTATTATCAAGTTATCTCACTTCCCTTTTCAGGTTTACGTTCTATTTTCTTCTTTTCCAGGTTGGAGATGATGATCACCATCCCAATCACGTCTCCGCCTTCATTACGCACCAGCACGCTGTCAAGAGTGATATGTCTTTTCAGGTTAGGAATAAAGCACTGTACCTGTTCAACGCGTTTCCTTTCCTGCAGACTCGTTTGAGCCATCTTCTTGATGTTGTTTTCAATCTCGGCAGGATATGATTTTTCTAAGAGATTATCACCTTCCACTAATTGCGGAAATGCCTCCAGCAGGTTGTCATTGTTAAATATTATCTTTCCCTGCAGATCGAGGATAATGGCGCCTTCCTGCATAATCCGCAAAATTGCCTTGATGCGGCTGTAATGTTCAAATATCTTCTCTTTCTTCAGATGGTCAAAGGTGTTGATCGTCTCTTTCATTTCATTGATCTGCATCAGCACCTCATATACTGCCGGATCAAGAAACTCCTTCATCTCATTGAGATCAATCTCATTATCATATACTCCCTGCTGGATATCGTGTACTATTGTTTTCAAAGTGATCAGTGACCGCCGGAAATGTAAGGGAACATAAAAATATGCCGTTACTGCCAGCACAAAATAAATAAATATTCCGATATAAAGCGTGTTACGTATGTTCTCATGCTGCAGCTCGATCAGGTTCGGCTCATATTCCTGCAAAGAATTCAATACCAGGATCACTGACATTAATACGATCAGACTCAATAATATCAGCATCCCGCGTAACCATCTCGTAAATTTCAGTTTCATTTTTACCCCTGTTTTTCCGTTTCATGGATCATATCAAGTATTTTACTTTGACTACCCACCAGCACGATCACATCTCCGTCATGGATGATGTCATTCGCACCTGGCAAGTCATTTACTTTGGTCGTAAACACGTTGTCACCCGCTTCAGTTATGGAAGCCTCCCGATATTTGATTGCCACAATATTCACTTGACGCCGGGTTGGCAAGGCTAATTCCTGCAGGGTTTTGCCAAACCACTCCTCTGGTGCTTCCAGTTCCACCAGACTATGTCCGCTGTAAAGATCAATGTAATTCCTTATCGTTTTCGACAATAGCGAATTCGCTAACTGACGCCCAATCTGTTCCTCCGGAAATATGATGTTTTCCGGTAGTATGCCCAGCATTTCCAGGATGCGCTGATGTATCTTACTATCTACTTTGGCATAGATAGTCGCTACACCTAAACGCTTCAGGATCACTGCCGTTAAAACACTCACTTCCAGATTATTACCTATTGCCAGTATCGCCGCATCCACATCACGTATGCCTATTTTTTTCAGGTCTTCTTCATTAGTACTGTTCATGCGCACCGGAGTTGTTACTTTTCCGGCAATTTCTTCTATCAGGTTCGGATCATTATCAATAGCAATCACCTCTGCCCCATTCTCATGCAGTGCCGTTGCTATTGTAAAACCAAATTTACCCAGACCAATTACTGCAAATTTCGCCATATTTACCTCTCTTCATGTCCTGTCAGTTTACCGTTTACCGTTTACCGTTTACCGTTCGCACTTCAAGTCTTACTTCTCACTTCTCACTTCTCACTTCTCACTAATTAACCTATATTTATTTTCTCTTCAATATATTCAAACTGTGTCTTTTTCATTCTCTGGGAGATGGCAAAGCCCAGCGTTAATGGTCCCACTCTACCCAGATACATCAGTAAAATGATTATTATCCTGCCGGAATGAGTCAAGTCCGCAGTAATACCCATCGAAAGTCCCACCGTGGCAAAAGCGGAGAATGCTTCAAATATAACCTTTTCAAAAGAACTGTGCTCAAAGCTTAGTAAAAAAAAGATCATTATCACCAGCAGGCTCGCTGAAACCGTCACCAATGATATTGCACGTTTGACAAGATCCTGCGATATACGCCTGCTGAATGCTGTCACATTACGCCTGCCCTTGAACATGGCGATAACTGTCGCCAGCAGAATAAAGAATGCTGTCGTCTTTACTCCGCCACCTGTAGAACCGGGACTCGCCCCCACGAACATCAGAAACAGCGAAGTTAATACCGATGAATCGCTCAGAGTACTATTGTCTATGGTATTAAAACCTGCCGTTCTGGTTGTTACCGACTGAAAAAAGGATGCCAGTATGCGTTCGCTCAAGGAATAGTCCTGCATCGTATTATTATATTCCGAAAGGAAATAAAGCACTGTTCCGCAGACTATCAGCAGCAGTGTGGTGAGAAGCACTATCTTGGTATGCAGACTCAAATGAATGTATTTCTGTTTGCGCCTGATCATTCTTAATACATCCTGAATTACCGGAAAACCTATCCCGCCTATTATGATCAGACCGCAGAAGATCAGATTTATCCACACATCATTATACCAGCGCATCAGGTTGTCACTGTATAAACTGAAGCCCGCATTACAAAATGCCGATATCGAATGAAATACTGAAGTATATATCGTTCCCAGACCTGCTCCAAAATCTTTGCGGAAATTCAGATACATCAACATTGCTCCCACGATCTCAATGCTGATGGTCACCACTACGATATGTTTTATCAGATTCATCATATCAAAGCGGTTATCTTCACCTATTACGTTCTGGAGCAAGCTTTCACTGTGCATACGCAGTTTCTGACCGATGATCACAAAGAAAGAGGCGGATATCGTCATTATTCCCAAAGCACCAATCTGGATCAGTGACAATATCACCAGTTGACCAAATAACGAGAAATAGGTGCCCGTATCATAAACTATCAGCCCTGTTACGCAGGTTGCTGAGGTAGCAGTAAAAAGCGCATCGATGAATGGAGTCTCCGCTCCGGTTGCCGAAGCAGCAGGCAGCATCAGCAGCATCGTGCCCAGGCTTATCACCAGCAGAAAACTGATCATAAAATAACCGGGAGGATTCGAGGACATCTGCTCAAATATTGATACTTTCTGCCGATGCTCATAGGCAAGAGAAAAGTCACGAATTCCCGCTATGGTCTGCCGTCCTAAAATATAAAAAAGATACAGCTTCACCGGCGGATGCATCACCAGCAGAAAAATGATCATTAATATATCAGGCAGACGCCTTAATATCCGCGGCCAACCGAAATGCTGACTGAACTCATGCACGAGCAGATACACTAAAAATACCGTCATGGTCAGCAGTGTATAATACCGGATCAGCAGCACATTCGTGTTGATCGATAAAAATAAGAGAAAGAAATTTATCAGGGCAAAAAAAGTTACAATACGGCTTAACAGGATGTCCAGTTTATGTATCTGCCTCAGCTCGCCTGTTTTCATTTATTATTGCGCCAGTTCCTCAAGGGCTTTGCGGATTTCATCAAATATCTGCTCTATGCTTTGCTTAAGTTGCAATATTATTGTCTCCATAATTCATCTATATTCGTGAATAGCTTTCAATATTAATTAAATTATCTGTCACTGACTTTGTTCTGTATATTAACTTAATTAGCTCAATTATAACGGGATGCATCTTTTTCAACGGTTACGGTTTAACCAGTTATACTTGTTGTCAGTATCTATTTTTTAACAAGATTTTGTTTATATTAGGTTGGTCGATTTTTGAATTATTGAATAGATATCTTATAATATTTCCCTTCTGCTCCCAGGGGTAGGTTGATCCATGTATATAAGTTTCTGTCTCCATTAAGCACGAAGCAGACATTTCTCTCAATATGATGAAAACATTTCTAACATCATCGTTCATTATTATTATCACCTCCAGATTAATTTTAATGACCTATCACAATATTAATTCGAATATTAAGCAACAATGTCATTCATAAATATTCCACTTTCCTTCTAATTCACTAAACTCCAAATTTATACTTTCCAAGTACATGAATCTATACCTTCAAAAAAAAAATCTCTACTTCAAAGTCAAGTTGTTTTACTCAGACTTCATTCTAAGACAAGATTCATAAAATTAGACGTCCCATTCCTGGCTGTATTTTATCTTTTCAGTTGTTGCACATAATATAACTTGAAGGATTGGTAACAAATAATTACAAAACTAAGGAAGTAGTTTATTTCTAAGCTGATATTGTAACAATCTGCCAGAAAATACACAAGATTCAGATTCTCGACGACACTGTTCATTTTAGCCAGTTGAAATATAAGAAGTTAAAATTTTAAAGCGGAAAAATATGCACCGGCAAGTAAATTTCAGGCTAATTTGCTGAATTGACATAAATATCGTTTTTAAGGGCTTTAAATTTTCAGATG
>JAIPGO010000117.1 GCA_021736135.1 Candidatus Cloacimonadota bacterium | reverse complement strand
ACTTAATTCTCATACGATATATCTCTCAGAAGGTACTTACAGCTCTTCAATCAATGGAGAGTTTTTTCCGGTAAATATTCCAGATTATGTATCATTAACAGGAGATGATGAAGATACTGTAATTCTTGATGCAGAAGGAACAGGGCGAGTTATCAGGCTTGATAATACTGAAAATGTGACAATATCAGATTTGACAATTACTAATGGGTATGCTGGTGGGATTTACTGCAAGTCTTCCAGTCCGAGTTTAATGAATGTAACGATTTCGGATAATAATGGCGATGGAATTCACTGCTATTTATCCAGTCCGAGTTTAGAGAATGTGACGATTACAAATAATTCGACTGAAGGTAATGGTGGTGGGATTTACTGCAATTCTTCAAGTCCGAGGTTAGTTAATGTGACGATTACTGACAATTTGTCTGGTGATAGGGGCGGTGGGATTTATTGTGACTATGGTTCCAGTCCAATTTTAGTGAACAGTATTTCCTGGAATAATTCACCCCTGGAAGTTGAATTTTGCAATGATTATGACCCAAATACGATAACTATTGCCTATTCGGATATTTCTGGAGGAGAGGCGGGGATTGAAACCAATAATAATGGTACAGTTAACTGGTTAGAAGGTAATATTGATGCTGATCCCTTATTTGTGGATGCAGAGATGGGCAATTATCAACTGACAGAGGATTCTCCTTGTATTGATACCGGTATCAGTTATTTTGAGTATGACGGTGAAGTCTTAGTTGATCTAAGTGAAGAGGAATATTTTGGAATTGCGCCAGATATGGGAGCTTATGAATATGGAATCGTCAATACTGACGAATGTAAAATTGAAAATGTAAAATGTAAAATTAGTAATTACCCGAATCCTTTCAATCCTGAGACTAATATAAGCTTTGAACTTTTTGAGACTGGTAATGTTCTTTTGGAAATCTACAATATTAAGGGACAAAAAGTTACAACTCTGGTCAATAAGCCTTATGAGGCTGGCAGTCATAAAGTTACCTGGAATGCTTTTAGTCAAAGCAGTGGAATCTATCTGCTGAGATTTATTAGTGCTGAAAAAAGTGAGACTAAGAAACTTATGCTGTTGAAATAGTGAGTCGTGAATCGTGAATCAAACCAGACCAGGGATGGTCTGGAAACGTTTTCAGGGCATCCTTGCCCTGATTTATCTTGTTGCGAAGTTCTCATTTTAGCACATTGCGGTGAATGGGAAGAATCGTGAGTCGTGAATGGATCAAAATCAAACCAGACCAGGGATGGTCTGGAAACGTTTTCAGGGCATCCCTGCCCTGATTTATCTTGTTGTGAAGTTCTCATTTTTGCGCTTTGAGGGGAATGATAGCCGGGAAAATGAGAAAGTGTGAAATTGAAGCGGACTAAAAACAAGAATTAATCAAGATGATTAATCTACATGGGTATTTATCATTAATCATTGGAAAGTGTATCACCAAAAACTGGAGACAAATAATGAAAAAAGAATAATTTGACAAACAATCACAGAATGACAATAAAAGTTAATGTATTAAACAATGAATAAAGGGGCAGATATGAAAGAGAAGACAATATTTATACTATTAATGATTTTGATGACAACTGCCTTGGCAACAACAATATACATACCGGCTGATTATGCAACTATTCAAGAGGGAATTTATGCCTCTGAAGATGGTGATGAGATCATTGTGTCACCGGGCACTTACGTGGAAACTATCAATTTTGCAGGTAAAGCAATAATTCTGGGGTCGCTGTTTTATACTACGCAGGATACAAGCTATATCTCGCAAACGATCATTGATGGTAATCAAGATGGTAGTGTAGTTACATTTGACAGTGGAGAAGATTCTACTTCAGTGTTAACCGGTTTTACGATTACTAATGGATCTGGACAAGGTAATTATCCACATAACGGCGGTGGGATTTACTTTTATTATTCCAGTCCGAGTTTAGAGAATGTAACGATTACGAATAACCTGGCTGAGAGTGGCGGCGGTGGGATTTATTGCGATGCTTCCAATCCGAGTTTAGAGGATGTGACGATTACGGGTAATGTGGCTGAATGGGGCTACGGTGGTGGAATTTACTGCATATATTCGTCCAGTCCAACATTAGCGAATGTGACGATTACGGGTAATTCAGCAGAAGTTCGGGGCGGTGGGATTTATTGCACCGTTGGTTCCAGTCCGAGTTTAGTGAATGTGATAATTATGGGTAATTCAACTTCTGCGACCTATAATAACTTTGGTGGTGGGATGTGCTGCTATGATTCCAGCCCGAGTTTAGCGAATGTGACGATTACGGGTAATTCGGCTTACTGGGCCGGTGGGATTTACTGCTCTTCTTCCAGTCCGAGTTTAGTGAACGTAACCATTACTGATAATTCGGCTGGAACTTTTGGCGGTGGGATTTGCTGCTACAATAATTCCAATCCGAGTTTAGAGAATGTGACGATTACGGGTAATTCGGTTGAAGGTAGTGCCGGTGGGATTTACTGCTCTTCTTCCAGTCCGATTTTAGAGAATGTGACGATTACGAATAACCTGGCTGGGGGTTGCGGCGGAGGGATTTACTGCTATGATTCCAGTCCGAGTTTAGAAAATGTGACGATTACGGGTAATTCGGCTTCTTATGGTAGTGGGATTTACTGCTACAATAATTCTATTCCGAATTTAGAGAATGTGACAATTACTGATAATTCGGCTGAGCATTTTGGGGGTGGGATTTACTGCAATTATTCCAGTCCGGGTGTAGAGAACGTTAAGATTACGGATAATTCAGCAGAACATGGCGGTGGGATTTACTGCTATGATTCCAGTCCGAGTTTAGTGAATGTGACGATTACGGATAATTCGGCTGAAGAAGATGGTGGTGGGATTTATTGCACCCGAGGTTCCAATCCAATTTTAGTGAACTGTATTTTTTGGAATAATTTAACTCAGGAAGTTGAATTTTATGATTATGGTGCCCCAAATACAATAACAATTGCCTATTGTGATATTGATGGAGGAGAAGCGGGAATAGAAACCAACAATAATGGCACTGTTAACTGGTTAGAAGGTAACATTGATGCTGATCCATTATTTGTGGATGCGGAGATGGGAAATTATCTTCTGACAGAGGATTCACCTTGTATTGATGCCGGTACCAGTTATTTTGAGTATGATGGTGAAGTCCTGGTTGATCTGAGTGAAGATGAATATTATGGCATTGCGCCTGATATGGGGGCTTATGAATATGGTCTCGTCAGTACTGACGAATTGAAAATTGAAAATGTAAAATTGAAAATTAATACTTGTCCTAATCCTTTCAATCCTGAAACGACAATATCTTTTTTCACCACAGAGGGCACGGGGAACACAGAGATAAGCATCTATAATCTTAAAGGACAGAAAGTTACAACACTGGTTAATGAACAATTTGAGGCTGGTAGTCATAAAGTTACCTGGAATGCTTCTGGTCAAAGCAGCGGCATTTATCTGCTGAGATTTATTACTGCTGAAAAGAGAGAGACTAAGAAACTTATTTTGCTTAAATAGTTAGTCGTTGATTGTTAGTCGTTTGTCGTTAATCGTTATCCTAATAAGAGCAAGACTGGACTGGCACCAAAGCGATAGTTTGGTGCAAGGCGACTTATGTTGTTTATCTATGTCGCTCGGATCCTTAATGTACGGGTAAACCTGTGTGTTTACCATCTTCAATGATTGTGCAGACACATAGGTCTGCCCCTACGAAATTGAAATGTATTAAATTACTGTCTCTAAATTATATCTTTTTCCCGGTTTCTTTAGCCTGCAACATAACCGGATTATCCGGTTTCAAGGCATTTCTATCCGTCATATCGCCAACATGCAAAACATCGATCTTCTCCATTTTAAAGAACCTGCTCAACCAGCCGTCCAGGTATTCAGAAACACTTTTGAACATATCCGCCGGAGCAGCACAAGCCGTAACGGCAATATATTTTTTACCAGGCAGTATCCTGATATTAAAATCAGGTCCGATATAGGTGTGCCAGCGATCGAACATGGTCTTCAGTTTCCCGGTGATCTGACCCATGTAAACGGGAGAACTGATGATCAGGATATCTGCGGCATTAATAGCAGGTATGATCTCTTCCCGGAACCAGTCGTCAAATATGCAGAATTTTTCCAGGTGAATGGCTTTGGCGTCATCGCAGGCTATGCAGTCATGAAACTCCTTATCATAGAGATAAATTCTGTCTATCTCATGCTTCTTATTAACAGATTCAAGTATGGTCTCGACGATTGTGGCAGTTATTCCTTCCTTATCCGGGCTTCCGTAAATTGCCAGTATTTTCATAAATCAACTCCTTAGTTTCAGTTATATAAGGTATAAAAAAAATGGTGGAGCATAGCGGGCTCGAACCGCTGACCTCTACACTGCCAGTGTAGCGCTCTCCCAGCTGAGCTAATGCCCCACAAGACTTCTCTAAATTTTATATCTGCTTTTTCAGGTCAAGACATTTATTTTCCTGACCGTTTTCCCCGTGCAATCAAATATTAGTTAGCTGTCAGGAATAAAATATCTGAAAAAAGTCTTTACTCTAAATCCTCAATTCAGGAATTTGTAAAAGTAAATGATAAACGTCGGAGGCTTAATGAAAAGATTTTGGCAGAAAGCAATCATTGCCTGGATAATTCTGTTACCGCTGCTGCTGTCAGCGCAGGATAATCCGGTCAGTTTAAATGATATAACGAGCAGTTTGATACTGGAGATCAATATAGAAGGGAATAATCGAATTCAGGAAGAACTGATCCGTTCTCTCCTGGCATTCGATATCGGAGATATTCTCACTACGAAAGAATCTTCCAAAACTATCCAGAACCTTTATAATCTGGAAGTCTTCGATGATGTGAGTATTTCCGCCAGCAGCCAGAAGAAAGGTATTGTGGTAACAGTGCACTTAAAAGAGCTGCCTGTTATTCGACGCATAAAATTTAAGGGTAACAAAAAGCTGAGTGATAAAAAACTGCAGGAGCTTATTACTCTGGAAACCGGTAATTATTATGCCAAATTCCGGCAGCCCGAGATCAAAAGCCAGATAATGGAAGAATATAAGAAAAAGAATTATCATTATGCCCAGATAACCATCAATGATGAGCTGGATGAAAAAAATAACCTCGTTGATCTTACCATTAATATTGAAGAGGGAGAAAAAATTGTCGTCCGCAAAATCTCAATTCATGGTAATCGCGAGATAAAGGATAAAAAACTGCTTTCCAGGATGAAAGTCAAGAAAGCAGGATTCTTCCGTACCGGTAAACTTGATGAAGAGAAATTCCAGGAAGACCTTAATGACATCATTAGTTACTATACCCGAAATGGTTATATTGATGCTCACATTCTGTCACATGAAATGAAACTGACCCCGAAAGGATTTCATATTGACATTTACCTTTTTGAAGGAACTTCCTATACATTTGGCGATGTGTATTTTACGGGAAATACCGTTTTCACGAATGAAGAACTGAGAGCAAATTTTAAATTCAAGGAAAATGCCGTCTTTAATAAAGAGAAATTCGACGCTCAGATGGGGGGTGTGAGCAGCATGTATTATGAAGAAGGATATATTTACTCTGTAATAAACCCCAAACAGGTGAAAAGAGGCAGCCAGGTTGATTTCAAGGTTTCTATAACAGAAAATACCAGAGCTAAAATCCACAAGATCCACCTGCGCGGAAACCGCTCTACTAAAGAAAAAGTGATCCGCCGGCAACTGATGATCGCTCCGGGTGACTATTTTCAGCAGTCGCGGGTTCGTGCTACTCTTTCCAATATCTACAATACCGGTTTCTTTGAACCGGATCTGTATCCTGATTATCAGGTTATAAACCGTAATGGTGATATCGACCTTGTCATCAATATGAACGATAAGATCTCCGGAAGTGCAAATGGTGGTATTGCCTTAAATAGTCAAGACGGCATCGTAGGACAACTTGGTATCAGCCATAATAACATTCTGGGTAATTCCTGGCAGATTTCGCTTGCCTGGGAATTCGGCGGTTCTTCGCAGAATCTTGATCTGAGCTTCACAAATCCCTACTTTCTCGATTCAAATGTGCTGACAGGATTCAATGCCTATTTTACAACCAGGGAATATGATACTTATAAACTGCGCAAACAGGGTGGATCTATCAAAGTGGGATTGCCTCTCAGCATCGTGAACCGCTCAAAAGCAACCCTTGGATATGCTTATTATGTTAAAAAATACCGTATACTTGACGGCACTGATGAAGATGAGGTTTCCACTGAACTGCAAAAACTGGTTGATAAAAACTGGGTTCAGAATTCCAGCCTGTCCTTAACACTCAGCCGCGATAACCGTGATAATATTTATTTCCCCACAACCGGCTCGCAATTCGTACTATATTCGGAAGTTGCCGGTGGCATACTGCAGGGTGATAATAACTATTTTAAACAGATTTTTCAGGCAAACTGGTATGTGCGTACTTTCCGTGATTTTGCCTTACGGGCAAAATGGCGCTTTGGCTACGTGACTGGTTTTTCTGGTGATAATGCCCCTCCCGATGAACGTTTCTACCTGGGCGGTACCGGTGCCGACGGCATTAGAGGTTATGCCAATCAATCAATCGGTCCCGTTGACGAATATGGTAATAATGAAGGCGGTGACAGGGCGATTATCTTTTCAGCCGAATATGTGATCCCCGTGGTAAAAGACCAGATCGCATTCCTCTCTTTCTTCGACACGGGAGACTGTTATAATAATTTCAGTGAATTCGATATCTGGGAAATGAAAAAAGGAGTCGGTTTAGGCTGCCGCATTTTCAGTCCCTTTGGACTTATCGGTTTCGATTATGCTTATAATCTCTCAAACCGAAAATGGGAACCACACTTCCAGTTCGGTACTACTTTTTAAATTATTTATTACAATAAAAAAAGCCCGTTAAAACGGGCTTTTTTAGGCTCAGCAATATATTATTTATATTTTTTTGTTGTATATTTACAATATTTTGCTTGACATATTATATAGACAGCCCTCTCTTGGTTTATCTTAATATTGAGGTGAATATGAAATCAAGAAAGATTTTTAACCGTATCGCTGTTCTTAGGCAGGAACGGAATATATCTCGTAAGGAACTGGCAGAAAAGATTGGGGTAAATTTTCAGACCATAGGCTACCTCGAGCGTGAAGAATATAATCCCAGCCTCGATCTTGCCTTCAGTTTCAGTGAATATTTTCATTTACCGGTAGAGATGATCTTTTCTGTTGAGCCACTGAAACCGTTAAGTGAGGAGTTGAAACAACTAAAAGGAGAACGTCATGAATAGTATTCAAAAGAGCCGTAGACGAGCCCTGGTATTTAACTATGTAAATTGCATTGTTTTATTATGCCTGTTCTACCTTATAAAGGGGGGTATAGTGTCAAAGAGTTATCTTATTTTCGAAATTTTGCCAGTAACAGGCATTATGGTAAGTTTTAAAAATGTTTTTGGTAAATCGAAATTATGGCAGCTGACTCATTCTACTTTTCAGGCTTTAGATGAAAGAGAGACGGAACTGGTATATCGAGCGACAACCATCTCTTATTCAATTTTTGCGATTGTTACCCTGATTCTAATTTATCTGTTTTATCTTGGTGGTCTGGGAGCAATAGATGTAGTGCTGGCTGCGTTTCTTTTATATCTTGCTCATACATTACCCGCTGCCATCATAGCCTGGAATCAGAAAGTGGTAATTGATGAAGATTAGATGCCCGTCTAATTGTTCTGCAGCCTGGTAGCAGGAATATTTGATCAGAGCATGTTTTATTTATTAATTGGAATCCCTCCGAGTACAGGAACAATTGAATGAAACCTGTTCGATGAAATATTCCGCTGCCAGGAAATATCCAGGAGTTATTTTATGAAACTACAAATTAGCAAAATAAGAATTGCTCTAATTTTTTATGTTATTTTGCTTCCATATCTACTTAATCCCGCAGAAGATATATGTTCTGCGCTTGCAGGTATCTGGTCGGGTTCAGTCGAATTTCCCGGTTTTAAATACCGGATTGTTATCATCATTAATAAGATTGAAGATTTTTCTGCTGATATTATTTTCCCTGATCAGTCAGAAACTACCTATCCCGTTGATATTGAAGTAAATTTCCCTGAAATTACAATTGCTTCCGAGAAAATGCAATTGAACTTTGCTGGTGTATATAAAAATGATCAGATAAGTGGTAACTGGAATCAGATGAAACGCCAAATGCTGCTTGTGCTGCAGAAAGTGGATAAAGTTATTCTTCCTGAACGCCCTCAAACTCCTCAGCCGCCTTTCCCGTACCAAGTTAAAGAGATAAGTTTTGGGCATGATAGGGCAAACTTATCTGGAACTCTAACCATACCCGATTTTATAGATAGTTATCTGGCAGTAATCCTGATCCCGGGAGTCGGAACCCATGACCGAGATAATACTATCTTCGGACACAAACCTTTCTGGGTTATTGCTGACTTTCTTACTCGACGCGGTTTTGCCGTATTACGTTATGATGAAAGAGGCGGAGGTAAATCAAGCGGGGATAGAAGCAAGGCTACCTCTGCAGATTTTGCGGAAGATGTGAAAGCAGGTGTCACATTTCTGCATTCTCAGAAGTATATTAAAAAGGTGGGATTGCTGGGACATAGTGAGGGAGGAACAATTGCCTCACTTGTTGCTGCCGATGACCACTCGATTGCTTTTATCATTTTGTTAGGCAGTCCCGGTTTGAAAGGTGATGAATACAATTACCAGTTTGAAGAATCTATGAGCAGGGCAATGGGAGCTTCAGAAGCTGCGATTGAGCGAAAACTTGAGCTGCAAAAGGAAATAATTAATCTTTTACTGAAAAACACCGACGAAGAAAAGATTGAAAATGAAATAAAAAAGCTTTATATGAAATATGATCCTTCCCTGACACAGGAACAAGTTCAGGCTGCCATAAATAGATTTCTCTCTCCCTGGTTCCAGTATAATATCAGATATGATCCCATAGAAGTTCTTCAGCACTTGCAATGCCCGGTATTAGCAATCTTCGGTGAAAAGGATCTGCAGGTACCTCCGGAAGGTAATCTGGATGCTGTTCGATCAGCCTTATCACTTGCCGGCAATAATGACTGCGAAGTCATTGAGCTTCCGGGATTGAATCATTATATGCAAAGCGCTCTTACCGGTAAACCTGATGAATATGGTAAAATAGAGGAAACAATTTCTCTTGATCTATTAGATAAAATCAGCTCCTGGATACAAAAAAGGAATTAGGTGAATAATTATGAAAAGGATAATTGCAGTTGCTGAAAATGGAATAAACAGTGAAAGCGAAATCTGGTGTTTCTATAACTGGTGATTTGAGATCAGGACTATATATTTAATTTAAACTTTTGGCGAAACACCTCAAAACTCAGCCACCAGATCATTTCCAGCTCCAGCTCGCCTGTTTGGTAATAATTATTGACTAATGCTGCAATTTTTCCAGGATCATAAATATCACGTTGATGAAGCTGGCAGTCACTTGCTATATCTTTGATCCTTTCCCTGTGAATATTGAGGAATTTCTGATTAGTATTTTCCTTGTAACTCCATCTATTTCCCAGAATTGCTCTTATTTTACCAGCAATCCTGCCGGTGCCGTAAGGCATTTTTAATCCATTACGAATTGTTGGTATTCTCCTTAAATCCTTCGCATTATGCCTGATCATCATATCTATTATATGATTTCTTGCTCTGATATGGGAAGGGATGAACATCGCTTTTTCTATTACCTGCCTCTGCACAAAAGGCATAAAATTCCTTAAAATATCATCCAGTGTCTGCTGAGACCTGCTGCTGATATTGCTCAAGCGCTGACGGACATCCCAGGTATCAATCCAGTTTCCAATACCTATTTCAGCTGCAGCCGGCATCTCCGAAATTGCCTGTTCCGCTCTCTCTTTGAGACCTGCTTTCATTAACTGTAATAAACTGTCTCGAAACACATCAGCGCTTCTTTTACTCATAAAACTTAATATTTTATCTGTGTCACCGCTAAGTATTGCCTGGCTCCCTCGATATTCCAGATTTGCGTTCAGGCACCTGCGGCTCAATTCACCCATCCCGCCATCAAGCAATACTTTGTCTTTTGCCAGATATTGATAATGATGAAGCTCAAATACCGCAGTTCCCATTGCTACTAGCTGATTGCGAAAACAGTAATCGGCAAAAACCTGCCAGGAATTGTTACTTTCCAGTAGATCAGTAAATATATTATTATGCTTTATCCCTGTTATTGCTGCTATGTCAGCGGCTATTTGAACATCAGGATGTTTGCTTTTACCCCAGGTAACAGCTTCAAAATCAATTTTTGAATTTAAGAGAAGGGCAAGTAATGCCCTGGAATCATACCCGCCCGAAAGTGCAAATACTGTACCATAACCGCAATTCTGCGGGGCTGTGAGAAATGTTCCTATTTCCGCGATAACATCATTTACTTTCTCAGGTTTATATTTATCTGCCCTGCCGGCAGTCCAGTATTGATTGTGCTTTTCTTCCTGGTTACTCTTAAAGATAAGTTTACCTGATTGGTTTAACCTCTTGATTCCCTTTATGTAATAGCCTGTCCCTATTGGATTCCTGTTCAGCCAGTAGCTGCCAAATTCTTCCCAGTCTATTGCGTTCTCTTCCCGCCAGGATAATAGTATATCCATCCTGGTAGAAAAATATATAGTCCCATCTTCATTCTGAAAATAATATAGTTCCCGTAAACCAAATTGATCATTATAAAATTCTAATTCTCTCCCGGAATAACGCATTCCAACATAATGCCCGGCAAGATCCGGGCGTTCTGGCTCCGGTATCCAGGCTTCTTCCACTAATTTCCAGTATCCCTGACTCTTCTTTAATACATTACCACATAGTATTTTTAACTGGTCTTTTGATTGTTCGATAAAAGTATTGGTCTCGTCACTTAGCAAATGAAGGTTATTCATCTTATAATAATTGTCATATTTGCAGGATACTGCTAATTCTCTGCTGGCAGCAATACCCCGGTATTGATAACAGCCGGCAAACCAGCTCATTCTCTGCCTCCGGATTTTTAGATATAAAAAATAACGAGAGTTTAAAGAAGGCGGCGTCCTACTCTTCCAATCAGTCACCCAATCAGTACCATCGGCGCAGGTGAACTTAACTACTGTGTTCGGGATGGGAACAGGTGTTGCCTCACCGCAATTACCACCTTCTTTAAACTC
>JAIPGO010000015.1 GCA_021736135.1 Candidatus Cloacimonadota bacterium | reverse complement strand
TATCCTAACTCTCACTCACCATACACTTCTATTTCTTTTTAACTTTCTCTTTTAAAGAACTCCGCATTTCTGCGTACCCCATATCATTGAGGTTTGGCAAACATCAAATATACCCCTTTTCGTGTCAATAACTTTATTTCTTTTTCATCCTCATATATGCCTGCCAAAGGACAAAACAACCACCTAAAGCCGCATAAAATAGAAAATAACACCCTCATAATATTTATTCTCAGATATCCTTTCCAGACGTAACTGACTTTACGGAATTATCCAGTATCCAATCGAATATATCATAATGAACCCTAACAGCACGTCAAACAAAAATAAGGAACCTGAATATTTAGAATGGAATATTACGGTTAAGATTATCGCTTATAAAACTCTAATATCATATAGTATTAATATTTTAACCCATTTTGTACGATAGGATTTTACAAAGAGTGATAAGGTTCTGAGTACAGGGAAGTTAGAAAGTTATCAATGAATATTTTTTTATCTCTATTTTAATTTTATAACTTTCACTGTGCCAGAAACTTGCCGCTATTTGTGATACCCCACTGCATAAAGTGGATTTAAATATCAGGAAAACTTACTGAGGCAAAATTGATATACCTATACTCAGCCATCAATTAGCCTCATTACATATCACCGACCGATATAGGGGGGACACGCATAACATTTTATTGTTATGGGTGTCTGCTCTGTAGTGGTCGGATAGATGTAAGTTTATACTTTAGTGGCACAAAGGGGGAATCAAACCATTATGTGGCATACGCTTAGAAGAAGCAGCCATTCCGTTGAGACTTTATATCAGATAAGAGTAAGCATTTTAATGAGTAGAGAGAGATGAATCAATATTAATTCCGGTCTCATACGTAATAGATGGAATAGAATAGCCTTCAGTAAGGAACTCTGCACCGGAGGAATCCAAGATTTTTTATTTCTCCATACTCCAGGGTCGGGCAGCACCGGTAGAGTATGATACTTTTTATTATGGGCATTAATCCCACATTATGCATTAGGCTTCGGGTTAAAAAGGTTGTAAAAGGTTTGAGAAAATCAAATCTCTAATTGATTAAGCGACAAGAGATATTTTTGAAGAAGATTCTTTTTCTGATAAGGTCATGAATGTAGATAAACCCTAACGTCAAAGGATTGCGGGATATGCGAACTACTGATCAAATAAATACTTATGATCGTTATGATAAGCAGGACAATTATTATTCCTGTATTTTTATCCGGAGTTAGCTCAACTCAGATTATACGTCATTAAGAGATTGGATTTATCTACTGGCTTAATAAAGAGCCGGAGAGTAAGTCAGCATTTTATATCTGGAAAAAACCGGCAATCTTATCAATATTGTCCGTCAAAATCTTTTCTGAATTCTTTGCTTTCATGATTTTAAATATGATCTTCATAGGGAATTTCGTTTCCTCAAGGTTTAAGGCTCCCCCCAAAGATTCCATAGCTACAGCATTTTCTACAAGTTCCGCGGGGAAGCTTTTTTTAAAGTACTGCTGAATCATGTCCTGATCTTCATTAAGACAGCTAACAAAAAGCGCAATGCGCCGGTTCTTTAATTCTTCCAGATGCTTTAGAGCATAATTTTTCATTCCCTGTCTAATTTCGCCAGCCCTAACCGCACCTCCCAGAATTACATTATCATATCCGGTTAAGGAGGGATTCTTTTTGACATTGATAAGGATAGTTTCACCGGGAAGCTTTTCTGCCAGCATTTCCGCCAGTTTTTGTGAAAAACCACCGAACGTAGAAAATACTATTAAGTTACTCATACACTACTCCTGTCCAAATGTGAGTTTTATTAATTAACAACCTGAATTTCTGTGAAACCGTGGAAAAGGGGTTTATTTTTTCCCCTTAAATTCTGCATCAGTAATCGGGAAGGGACTCACCAGAAAATAAATTCCTTCCAGCTCAATTACTGCATTAAACAGATATAGAGTATTCAGTGTATCTTCCATTCGATAATCAATTTCCACTTTGAGATATTTTATATTACCCATTGTGAAATTGGTAAACATCATTCTGATCGCGCAAATCTCGATTTTCCAGAGGGGATAGAGCCGGAGAATTTCTCCCCACTCATTCAGATAAGAGCGATATCCGTCTTTTATAAAAAGATTAAAAAGCGGATACGGAAAAAGTTCTCTATTATCATTGAGAGCCTTTTTAAGTGAACGATTGCGGTCTCGTGGAGTTGTCTTGTATTTATCTGTTGTCTGCAAGAAGACTGAACCATAAAAAGATTGGATCTGATCCAGGGTGCGTGTTTTGTTAAAATTACTATATTTACGGATATAATTTAGGATACCGATAACAAGAATTGTACTGATAATCCCTAGAACTACTTTGCCGGTAAGAAACCTGGGATCTCCCGCCGGCATAGGTAAAATGAAAAAAGCCGAAAAGGATATTATGGTAAATATGATCCTCTTCGTATTTCTCAGCGTATCATCCTTTAAGGAGATTTTCCGCTGCTGAGCAAGGTCAAACCTCTTATCCAGCGTCTGAATAAGGTGTGATTGACATAGTTTATTCAGTTCTGCTATATCCATTAAATTCCCTCTCATTTATTTATACCCTGGAAGGAATATTTGTCAAGATTTTCATACAAAACCGAGATGATTAATCAGAAAAGCTACATCCGCCTGCTGATTTTTTCAACTAAATGCTGGTAAAAACCGGGCAAAAATAATTATATGATTGACAAATATCGAGAGGAATCCATATTTCTGAGATAGAATAAATTTAATAAAATAATATATTTAGGAGGGAAATTGAGACAAAAGATAATGTTTTTGTTATTTTTCCTGATTAGCCTGCCTTTATTAGGTCAGGTAATCGATGAAGGTTTTGAGAGTGGGGATTTCAGCGGTTATGACTGGCAGCTTTCCGGAGATGCCCTGTTTTTTGTAACCAGCAGTTATCCCTATGCCGGAAGTTATTGCGCTCAGGGTGGAGATGTTAACGACAATCAGAGCACAACCATTGCTATTGATATCGACTGCCCGCAGAATGGATTTTTAACTTTTACCTGGAAAGTCAGCAGCGAAGCCAATTACGACTTTCTCAGGTTTTATCTTGATGATTTGCAAATGGCACAGATCCATGGCACAGTAGGCTGGACGCAGGTCGGTTATGAGTTGGCAGCCGGAGTGCATAATCTGCGCTGGAGCTATGAAAAGGATTACAGCGTATCCACCGGTTCTGATACCGGCTGGCTTGACAATATCATCTTCTTTATTGAAGAAGAGGTTTTCAATTATGATCTGGAAGTGCTTGATCTCACAGGGCCTTCACAGCTTACGGGTGGTGAAAGTTATAATTATGAAGTTACGGTACGCAATAGCGGTCAATTCAATTTAACCGGTTACACGGTTAGCCTGGTGGATAGTGCCGGTACGGAATTCGATGCTCAGACTATTTTCTGGATGCTGGCACCCGGTAATGAAAACACTGTAGAATTAACTATAGAGCCAGCAGAAGATTATCCTGATACCTTGATCGGCTTATTTGGTAAATGTTATGTAAGCACTGACGAAAATCCCGCGAACGATCTCAGTCAACGGCAGGACATCCACATCATTCCATCAGATTATCAATTTGCCGTAATTGGTGAAAGGGATAGTCTCACCAATCAGTTGCCCGTTAGCCTTATCTGGAATACCAGTATCTCAGAAACACTCTATTTTGCCGATGAGATACCAGCTACGGGAGTGATCAGCAGTATTGATTTCTTCAATAACTTCTGTGAAGAGGCTAATGATATTTCTTTGCGGATCTGGCTGGGTGAGACCGATGCTGTTTCATTGCAGGATAACTGGATAAATGCTGATACTCTCCAGCTTGTATTTGACAATACTTGCGATTTCCCCAGTGGAACCAACATTATAAATATCGAACTGGATTCACTTTTTGTGTATAACGGTTCAAATCTGGTGGTCCTGTTGGAACGTGTCTTTGATGGAACACAATATTATAGCTGGCAGACCAGTTTTTATTTCAGTGAGATAACGGGTGAGGAATACGGGAGAACCCGCTATAATTTTAGTGATAATCATGCCTTTGATGTATATGATCTGGAAGGTGGAATACTATGTGACTGGCTGGCAAATACTGTATTAACTATCTCACCTTTGCCTTATGGGAGCCTTTCCGGTTATGTGTTTGACGAGACGGGTATACCATTAATAGGAGCGGAAGTAACTGTTGATAGTTTACTGTGGCAAACCGTCACTGATTCTTCAGGATATTTCATGCTCGAGCAGATCGATAACGGAACTCATCAATTAACGGTATGCCTGGAAGGGTACGCCGACTATATTCAAGAGATAGAAATCACCTCCGGCAATCTGACAGAAGTGGAAATAATTCTGGTTCCGGCAAGTTCCGGTGATGAAAATATGATAACAGTATCACCTGTCAGTTTCGGAAAAATCTATCCGAACCCGTTTATGCCTGTCAATTCACGTCAGGGAGTCAGCATTGAAGTTTTTGCAACCAATTCTGAACTGACCATCTACGATATTAAAGGCCGCCGGGTAAAGACATTATTTGTGGAACGCTCAGGTCAAGTATTCTGGGATGGCTTTGATTTTCAGGGTAAAACGGTTGCCTCAGGTATTTATCTGCTGCGGCTGCAATCTGACGAGGGTTCTGCCAATACTCGTTTGATGCTGGTTAAATAGGAGAGAGAAATGAAAAGAATAATAATTATCAATATACTTATCCTTTTAACAGTAAGCATTTGGGGCTGGACAACTGAAACTGCCTCACTCGAAGAATTTGTTTATGGTCACTCTGATAGTCTGGAATATGACAACTGGCTATCGCATGTAGTGGAAGCTGTGGCTGATCCGGGATATAATCTTTTTGCGCCCTATGACAGGCAAACAAATGGTTTTGGCACATTTACCGTTCCTAACGCCGGTCATCTTTTTACCTGGAGTTCCGTTGGCGCAGCAATTGCTACTGCGGAATACGGACAGGTAGATACTCTTCTGATGGATTCAGGATTGCCTTTCAAACTGGTGGAATTCCATGATACGTTCACCGGAAATACTTACTGGATAATCAGGGAAAATCTGAATCCCATATATGTAGATGACAATGGGACACCGGAATGGGATGGCGATGATGAGCGTGGCGGCTTTGATTATGGCTGGGGAGCTTATATTATTAATCCTGCGGCACAATATCCCGTACTGATCACGGCACCGCACATTACCGATGATTTCACCACAGTTCCAGTGGCATTAAAGGCTTTTCGGGAAACCGGCGCTTATGCGCTTTTATTAAATGGAGTAGGCAGAGAAGCTTTATATGATACAAGTTATGGCTATTATTCCAACAGTTTCAGTTACTGTGATCCTACGCGTCAGGAGGATCTACCTTATAATCGGCTTTATCAGGCATTTTGTGATCATTTAAGGGAAACATTCAATCATCGCGAACTTTGCGTTCAGATTCACGGTTATGACTGGAACCGGCATCTCTGGTATGCCAATTGCCAGATATCTGCCGGCTGGGGTAAAGATAATCCGGGCATTCCCATTCGTGATTATTCGAATTACGGAATTGACATCATAAATTACTGCAATCCCTATATTCTTTCAGCTAATGAAATTGGCGTACATCCTGCCGTGCACTTGAATGATTATTTTGGTGTGAACTGTAGTGTTTATGATTTCATTTATACCAATGAAAATGAGAGCTTTGCGGTAAATACCGCCATTGATCTTCCCGGTTATCGCTATAACAGGCAGATGGTTTATACCTGTAACGGCTGGAACGATAATTTGACTTTTGAACCTTTTTTCCATATCGAAATGGATGAACTGCCTAACGTTTATCCTCAGACGAATGCCAGTTATTACTGGTTTTATGCTTATGATCCCATAATTCAGAGGTTTGATTTTGATCATTTATTCGATAATACTTTAGAATATTATTCTCACTGGATAGAAGCTCTGGCAGCAGTTATCCCGCCTGCTTTTGATTTTGATGATGGTGATATTCCCCCTGATGTAACACCATTGGAACTGGTTAGTCAAAATTATGACCGCGTGGAACTGAGCTGGGAAAAAACGAATTGTTACGATTATGACAGCTATCAGATATTATATGCGGAAGAACCGATTATCATTGGAAATTATGAAATATGGGATAGAGCAAATGATGCGCAGTTGAATAATTCCGCTCGCACCTATACTTTAGTGACAGGTCTGGATGAGAATACGGAATATTTTTTCCAGGCACGAGTACTGGATGCCAATGGCAATTATTCTGACCTTTCCAACGAAGTAAGCTATATTACATCGCCTGCCAGGCTGCGCTATGAGAAAGCTGTAGGCAGGGACGGATATATCAATTTCTCCTTTAATGCTCTTTACCAGACGGATAATGCCGGTTTTCTGATCTACCGCAAAGCGGAAAATGAGACCGAATATTCAATGATTGACAGCTGGCAAACCAATCCCAGCCTCGTGTCTCTCAACGGTATCAATAATTATACTTATAACTGGAGTGACAGCACCGTAACCAACTGGACGCAATATAACTATATTGCCGCCAGCACGGATTCTTCCGGTAATGAATACTGGCATAATTATCCCAGCAGCGTTACGCCCTTTGATATTTATACTATCTATTTTGAACATGAAGATTCACTGCTTACCGATGAGATCTGGTTCGGCGCCAGTCCTAATGCCAGCAGCGGCTGGGATCCCGATTATGATATTGAACAGGATGAAATCCCGGTTGATGATTACGTCTTTGCCGAATTCTTTGAAACAGACTGGGATAACCATGCCAGCATGACGCGCGAAATTGAGGGCGGATATAATTTCGATACCACTCTCCGATCCTGGGTTTTCCGCGTGAGAAGTAATCAGTTTGATGATAATATCACCATCAGAGCACTGGGAAATTTCCTGCGCGATGGCCGTAAGCTCTATATCATTGATCAGGCTTCCGGACAGACCGTTGATCTACTCAACAATGATTATGTTTTTGAAAATGTGAATGCAGCCTGGCGCAATTTTACCATGTACTGGGGAAATATCGTACCTGATGTTGATTTTGCCAATCCGGCTAATCATATCTACCAGGCAGGCGAAATCGTTTCTTTAAACTGGAGCACTTCCAACAGTTTCCTCGTGGAAAGCACTAACGTTTATATCTCCACGCCTACAGATTATTTCCAGATTGCTTCCAATCTGCCACCTTTCTTTAACCAGGCTAACTGGATTGTTCCGGAAGGAATGCTGCTGGAAGAAGCAAGAGTAATTGTAGATTTGCTGATGATCGATGGTGACCGGCATCAATTTACTTCACCATATCAGTTTGGTACCGTTCCTTCCAGCTATACCCTGGCAGTGCCATCCGGTTTACACCTCGTTTCCAATCCCTTCATCGGTCCCTTTAATATCAGTCAACTCCTCGGTGACGATGCAACCATATATACTCTGGAAAACGGTGAATATATCCAGGATAGTGAATTCTTCTATGGTAACGGTTATCTGCTGGAAAGCATCTTTGGACATGTGGAAGTTGTATCCGCTGATATCCAGGGCGGTAACGCCCAGTTTGATCTGCAGGTTGGCTGGAACATCGTACCTAATCCCCACGTTACCGGCTACCTGACTAATAATCTGAGGATCATAGCTCCCGATTGGGAAATGACTTTTGCGGAAGCTGTGCAATATGATCTCATCGAAAGCGTTATCTATACTCTCGATGAAACGTGGCGGGAAATAGATTACATTCGACCTAACGAATCATTCCTGCTCTTTGTGAATCAGCCGGATCTGCAGGTGAAATTCATCCCTTATGTGGATAACTACAACTGGCTTACTCTGGCAGATTATGACCTGAAAGTACGCTTAACAGCATCGCAGTCTGAGGGTGACACTGATGAACTGATCCTGGCATTAAACTCACTCGGTTCGGAAAGTTTTGACCTTTATTATGATCTGCCTGAACCGCCCTTCAAACCAGGTCACAGTAATCTGAGTTTCTTCTCTGTGATTGATTCCACCGGCACCTGGACACAATTCAACCAGAATACCGTAAATGCCTATGATATTCTGAATGAGCAGCAGGACTGGGATTTTGCTCTCACAATACAGCAGCTCGAAGAAATAGAATTTTCTCTGGATATTAATGAGCTGCCTGAAGAGGTCGTAGTGATAATGACTATCGACGGCATTGAACATGACCTGACGCGTGAGGGCAATTTCGTTTATACACCTTCCACAGAAGTTGTGACAGGTAGCATCAGTTTCGTACCCACCTGGATGTCACAGCAGGATGATAGCATCATTCCGGTGTGCACACTGCTGAATTATCCCAATCCTTTCATTGCTTCACAGAGCCGCAGTGAAGGCATTAATATCGCTTTTAATATTCCGCAGACGGGAAATGCCACTCTGGCTGTTTATAACATTAGAGGTCAGAAAGTTGCAGATCTTGCTGACGATGATTTTGAAGCCGGTGCCCATTTGCTGAACTGGAACCTGAAAAACAATCAAAATCGAATGGTAGCCTCCGGAGTATATTTCACCCGTCTGCAGTCAGGAGACGTTCAGAAATTCAGTAAAATGGTGATCATTAGATAGACTTATTTTGAACTCCTAAAAAAGCAGCCGGAAATAGCTTGTATTCCGGCTGCTTTTTCGTGATGAATATACGACTTATAGGACATATGGGACATATAGGACTAATATCACCCATCATTCAAAGCTCATTCCCTTCTCTTATTCCATCACTCCCGCCTCTCATTTCAACGCTCTGTGTAGAATGGGGGCTGGGGATGAGTGTTGGAAAGAAGTTATGGCTGGTGAGTGGGATAAATAAAAAGGGCGAATGATTATTCGCCCCTACGAGATGAGCCTATAGGTCTTATAAGCCCTATAGATTCTATATTAAGATCGATAATTACTGATATTTACGGGTTAGTCTGATTTCCACACGACGGTTTTTGGTTTTATTTTCGTCGGTGTCATTGGGGGCGACTGGTTTGAATTCACCATAGCCCATTGCCTGCAGTTGCTCTGGTGGGAAAAAGTCGTTTTCCACGAAGAATTTCACGATACTGAGTGCTCTTGCCATAGAAAGATCCCAGTTTGATTCATATTTACCGTTGATGATGGGTACGTTATCAGTATGCCCTTCAATACGAATCTGCCAGCCGTCTTCACTTCCGATTTCGCGTTTGATATTTTCCGCGACCTGGGCAAGTGAACGCAGGCTTTGCCAGCGCAGATCTGCACTGCCTGAGCCGAATAATATTTCGCCCGGTATAGTAATAACTGTTTCATTGAGATCAAGCAGCGAATCAATCAATGCCTGAGTTTCAGTAACTCTGGCATTCTGTTCAATGATACGCTGATTCTTCTGGATATCGCTGATAATAAAGAAGAAAACGAAGAACACAAGCAGCAGGGTCATAAGGTCACCATAAGGCGTCATCATATCCTGCATGTTCACGGAATCATCAAGGTCTTCCTCCAGGTCATTCATTTGCCGGCGCAGTTTTTCCAGTTTTAGCTTACTATTTGCCATAGTACACCTTTAGAAATATATGGAGAGTTTTTCACGGGTGATCTGTGAACTGTCTCCCTTCTCAATGGAGAGTATGCCTTCCACCATAATTTCCCGTGATTTAGTATCGATCTGATTCTTAATTCTGATCTTGCCGGCAGTAGGTTTAAAAAACAGGGCAGACATTAGCAGTCCGTAAAGGGTTGTAACCAGCGCCAGTCCCATGGCAGCGGGTATGGAAGCAGGATCTTCCACGCGGTTCAGCATGGCAATAAGACCAATAATAGTTCCCATCATACCAAACTGCGGAGAAACACTACCACCGAATTTGAGAACCTGTTCACCGAGGCTGTATTCTTCAGTAACAGTAATGCTTTCCTGGATAAGGGATTCTTCAATTTCTTCCGGGTTTTCACCATCGGCAACGAGCATTAATCCTTTTTCCAGAAAAGGGTTTTCCTTCACAAAGCTGCTGGAGAGAATGGAGCGCACGCCATTACGTTTGGCATCTCTGCTAAGCAGGACCAGTTGATCAATGATATATTTTCGGGAGTACTGTTTTTCCGTAAACAGCTTGATAAATGATATCCAGGCAATGCTGAAGGCTCGCGGAGAGAAATGGATAAGCAGGGCAGCGAAGGTTCCACCAAGTGTGATTGCCAGAGCCCCGGGATCAAGAAAGTAACTTGTGTCTTCCTTGGTTAAGATGGTAATAAGGACAACAGCAAGACCCAGGAGATAACCGAAAACTACTGATATTCTCATTTATCCTCCTAAACCAGCGCCAGGATCTGACGAATTTCTGCCAGGATCAGGTTTTGGATATTTGACTTTTCCTCTTCTTTAAGAGGGACTAAGTTTTCCAGTTCATCAGCAAAAATATCCCGGTTACGGGTAGTCATGCTGTTAAAGAATTTTTCTTTGATGAGCGGAGGAGAAAAGGAGATATAATTGATGAGGATATCTCGGTCAATCTGCCGAATGATGAGTTCGATCTGGCTTGTATCGAGACGGGCAAGGTCTTCGAGAAAGAAGACATCTTTGCGCAGCAGACTGGCAAATCCGGCATCGAGGTTATTTACTTTATTAAAGAATTTTTCCGAGCTTTCGGCTGGCAGATGGTTCACCAGTGATGTAATGAACTGATGATTATCAAAGGTGAGACTCTCCGTTTCACTGATCTGGCTTTGCAGCTTACGCAGTCTGTCATAAAGCATTGAAATTTCACTGCGGGTGAGCTGTTTGCCTTTTATTACAGCTTTCAGAATGATATCAATATTACCCTCGAATCTGGCAAAAAAGCTGCTCACGTATTCCGGCGAAAGCTGGGATAGCACATAAGCGGCATCTTCCGGCTTTTCTTTCGCCAGTAATGCCCCGCAGCCGGCAGGTGAGAGTTCTTCCACAAATTTGAAACTGACGGCCTCTTTTCTGGTCTCATCCTGGGGTAAAATGCGTACTGAAACCGGTTCTTTGGATGTGCTTTCTTTTTTACGCGCTGCTTCGCGGGTGGCAGGCGGACGTAAAAGGTTGTCTAATCCGGGAATTGTGATCTCTTTCATAGATTTTGCCAGTCTTCCCATGCGTGAGGAAAACACGATGACAAAAATGATTATGATCAGTAACAGAATAGCACCTATCAGCAGTATATAGTTCCGGTAATCCTGAGTTTGAATTATGGGTGTACCGTTTTCGTCAACCACCTCTTCAGCTTTGAGGTCAAGAACACTTTTCACTTCGAGTTTATCGCCTTTGGCATCACTAATATTCACCCAGCTTATGACATTTTGACGGATAAAATCTTCCATTTCTGCTGTAGTATTCTTACTCAGATAAATGGTGACTACTTTTTTAACCACAATGGTGGGATAAGTTTCTTCACCAGCTATCTGACTGGGCATTACACCACTTGATTTGGCAACCGGCAAACCCGGCAGACTGCGTTCTTTATCCAGAGTGGAACCGAAAACCTTCAATTGCTCTGAAGGATAACGCAGCGTCATATCGACTATTGCCACGTTATCACCTACGATGGGATAAAGCATACTTTCGATCCAGTTGGCTAGCTCGCGTTCCGCCTGGATTTCCATAACTGTTTCGATATCAGTACTCTGTGCCCAGGCGAAAACCGCCAGGATCAGAATTGAAAGAAAGGTTAGAATTTTCTTCATACACATTTCCTTTTATTTACCATATTTTCTATTGATTTGCTATAGTCTGGCGCAGACGAAGCAGTTCTTCGTTTGTGGGGTCAATCCGCAAGCCTTGATCGAGATATTCCAGCGCTTGCTGCCGCTCATTCAGACGATAATAGATGGAAGCCAGCCTCAGGTAGGAAAGTGATAGATTGGGTGCCGTGGCAATAGCTCTTTCGCACATATCTATCGCCAGAGTATATTGCTCTGCATAGAAATATTCCAGCGAACGGATGAGAAATACGGAAGCTTTATTGATGTCACCGACCTGTTCCAGTTTTATGCGTTCCGATTCCTGAGACAATCTTTCATTAACAACGTCTTCATCTGCCACGCGTTCGATTACGCGCAATGTGTCATAAAGGGTAACTTCCTTATAAACCGTATCTGCTTTTACCCGGGCAAAATAAAGAGAATCAAGGTCTAAGCCTGAGGAATACTGATCGGGGAACATCTTTGCCAATTCATTGTCACCCACCGTTCTGCGACCATAGGAAAGTGTGACTCCAAAATAGTGATTACCGTATTCCGTTTCTGCTTCATTATCCAGGAAAGGCGTCTGGAAGGCATAATCAACCCCTATATTAAGCGTTGTTACATCCGCCATACCATCAACATTAGAGGCAAATTCGTCCAGCCAGTCGCGGTGATAGACGTCTATACCTACACCGGCTGTTAGATTAAGATTATTTAATCCGGTTCTCAGATAAAGATTATCTGCCACCTGATATTCAGCACCCACAGCAAAACCCGTTTCCGTAATGTTTTCACCCTGCTCCATCGCGTAATCAGCTGCGATATTCAAAGCTCCGAAATTGAGATTTGCACCCATACCGATCTTACGAGGTAATTTATCTGAACCGCCATCTTCCAATGCCATATTGGCAGACATCAGCCTGTTTACCGTTAGTCCCAGTTGCAGGAATGGTGCCGGTTTATACACTATACCCAGGTCGGCATCAAAAGCGCTTTTACCGTCATCAAATCCGGTAATCTCTCCGTCGGGAGTATAATAATCAGGATCTGAAAAACCGGTCATGTAACTCTGCAGACTGGCACCGATAAGCAGCTTATCATCCCTTCCAAAGAAGACCTTTGATAAGGCTGCCGACCCGAAAGAAACCCCAAAGCGTGTTTCATCATATATATTGCTGCCCGTAACGCCACCCGCCAAAGCTAATGTGCCTATACTTTTTAAAGGAATGGCAAAACTTGCCGAATTATCGGAAAGCTCATCATTATCAAGCTGCACGGAATATTTCCGGGAATCGGAGATAAACTGGTAATAACTTATCTCAGCCAGAAAAGCCGGATTCCAGAGAGCTGCCGAAGCATCATTGGTCGAAGCAATACCAGTGCCGCCCATGGCAGCGTTACGCACACCGCCATTCGTGAAATCATAAGCGAAGAGGCTGGTGGAGAAAAGCAGGAAGAAAATCATAGTGAGAAGTGAGACGTGAGAAGTGAGATGGAAGACGTGACTCGTGAGAGGAATGCCGTGAGTCGTGAGTCGTGAGTCGTGAGTCGTCATCATATCATTTTTCATCTTTAATATTGTATTTTTCATCTTTCTTACCTCGCTATGATTATGGAGCCTTGATAGAGCTTGCCATCAATATCGACCTGGTAAAGGTATAAACCTCCATTAACCGGATCGCCGTCTTCATTATCTTTATACCACGTTGCCTTAAATCTGCCGTCACTTCCGATATCATCATCAATGGGCAGCTTCCTGATGAGCTTACCCTGGCGGTTCAGTATCTTACAGGTTTCACCAGCCATCGGTTCACCTGTGGTAATTATTATGTCACAATGATCCCATTGCCAGGTAACCAGATGCGGACGCGGTTCCACATATTCCCCGTTTCTTTCAGCGCGTACGCTTACCTTGATCTCAAAATCACGACGGGCGCGGTTTTGCAGATAAGTGATAGAGAAGGGGATAAAGATATCACCGATCCAGTTGCTTTTGGGTTCAAATTTAATTGTATATCCGGTGATACTGATATCCAGAGAATCAGTGATCACATTGTTTACTGCCGAAGTGAGTACGAGATTATCGTAATCAGTATTCAGGAACTGTGAGAAATCTATGGTATGTTCACCCGATTTTTCCTTGAAAGTAAACATCCCGCCTTTCACGGCGTCATCAATGGCACTCAAGTCAACTGCCGGTTCCATAACAAAAAGCCCGAACATAATGTCCGTGAATAAATCCGAAACGTTTTCCGTGGCAGTCAGCGTGAGGTTCTGCGTAGCAGGACAGTCATCCTCAGGTGTGAAAGTGAATACTGTGGTATTTTGTTCGATCAGAACGCCTTCGCCAGCCGATATTGTCAGATGGAAAACGTTATCCTCCAGATCAGATACGTAATTGCCAAAATCTATTTCCAGCACCTGATCGCGTTCCATCACGATGTCATAAATCGGGTCAAAAACCGGTGCATCATTTACGGGGGTAACGTTTATCTGCACGTCTTCACTGTCAAAAGCCCTCGTGCCGGTGTCATAAACCGTGAAAATCACTATTTCCGAACCATTCCAGTTCTCCCTGGCACGCAATAATACATTGTAACCGGTAATGGTGATAATTATATTCTGGTTGCCACTGGCTGTCAGCAGCAGGGCATCATCATCAACGTCCGATATATAAGAAGAGAAATCCAATTCCAGTTCTTCATCTTCATTATAAGTGAAACTGGCGGGTAGCGAAATTACGGGCGGATGATTGATATGCTCCTGCTCCACAATTACTATGAGACTATCCTGGGCAGGAACTGCACCTGCATCAATCACAGAAAAATACACCGTTTCTTCACCTTCCCATTGCGCCGGAGCAGTGAAACTGACAACTGTATTGAAAATTTCTATATTTATCTGTTCATTACCCTCAGCGCTAAGCTCCAGATCATTAACGTCATTATCAATATCCCGTAGATATTGTTCAAAATTGATGACCCTGGTTGTATTGCCCACCAGGACGATATTATCAGGCAGATCAATCTGTGGTGGATCATTCACGGGAGTGACGGTTATGATCAATGTGTCAACACTTGCTGAACCACTCTGGGAGTCAATCGCCGTAACAACAACTTCATCAATTCCGAAGAAATCAGGAGCAGTACCAAAAATCACATCCATGCCTTGAATGAGAGCAGTAATATTATTACTGCCGTTAACATCCAGGTATATGATTTCATCACCTTCAGGATCTGTTATATAATCGCTGAAATTCACTGTCAGCTGTCCGTCTTCCGGATAGGAGAATCCCTGAACCGGTAGCTCTATTAATGGTGGCTGGTTGCTTGACGTCTGAAAGACTATTATATTTACGGCATCTGATGCCGTGGCTCTTCCCTGATTGTCATTTACCGTAAAAGTCCTTCGCTCAAGACCGATCCAGTTGGGTTGGGGTTCAAATGTAACGATTGAACCCACTATTACTATATCGATAAACTCACCGTCATTTACTGTCAGTTCCAGGATATTACCATCAACATCATAAATCCAGAGGGAATCAGCAAAATTCATCGTATTATCCTCTGCCAGGGAGTTTTGTGCAATCAGAAAATCACGTGGCAGTTCAATAACGGGAACGTCATTTACCTGATGAACAATGATCTGTATATCTGCCGAAACGGAAAGTGTATCCAGATCATCCCGGGCTGTGAAGGTAACTGTTTCATTGCCGTTCCAGTTTTCCGGTGCGGAAAGATGTGCTATGGCACCTTCAAAAGTGGCAATAATATTTACGTTATTAGATATCGAAAGTATTATGGAATTATTCTCCGGATCGCTCACGTAACCTTCCAGGATAAAATCTACGGTTTCTGTTTCATCCTCATCAAAAGCTATAGATGGTGGCAGAGTACCAAATACCGGCGGGTCATTTACCGGCGTTACTATTACATTTAGACTGTCTATGGCAATAAGCCTGCCTCCATCCGAATCGTCTGCCTGAATAGTGATCAGCTCCGTGCCGTACCAGTCCTGAGCCGCTGTAAAGGTCAAATTCATTCCTGCTGCAGAAACACCGATATTCGTGTTCCCGCTCCAGCTTAGAATCAGATCATCATAATCAGGATCAGAAACATATTCAAACATATTAACAACCAGTTCCGTATCCTCGGCAAAAGAGAAAGAATCCGGCAGAACTATAGCAGGGGCATCATTTTCCCCGGTTATTACAATATCAAAAGGATAAATGACAGGCTGAGTAAACGTATAATTATCAGTGGCAGTAACGGTCAGCGTTGTGGTGTCAAACCAGTTGCTTACGGAGCTTAGCTCCAGAATACTACCGGTAATAACTGCGGTTATTTCATCCTCATCAAAATCTATGCTATAGGTAAGCACGTCATTATTGTCATCAGTAAAATGATCATTGAGATCAAGAGTGAAAGGCTCAAAATCTTCCATAAGACCGGTAATCACAATTGGAAATGCCAGTTCCGGATAGGCGTTATTTACTGCGCCTTTGATGGTATTACCAATAGCCGTCTGATTATAAGTGAAATTCGATATCTCAAATGGTGAAAATCCGATATAGTAGTGGTATTCTATATTAAGCAGTGCACCTTCACCGGTTACTATTTCATCACCGGTATAAGTGCAGTGTAATATACCTCGGCTTTCCGTGATCTGAATTACGGCATTTGTATCCACGATAGTATCGTCCAGATTAAATCCGGTATAATTCAAAACACCACTGGTAAACTGCAGATCAAAGGCAAAATTGCGTACATCCCAGTCAGCTATCAATTCTGAGGTAAGAATGGGCACGCTGATATCAATATCGGTTGCGCCACCAGGATCAAAACTGCTTACAGAGATTACCGCATCATCCAGCACGATCTCATGTACCGTGATATGCACGGTTCTGATCAGTGAATATGCCTGCCCGTCATAAGCCTGGTAAGTGAAAGTTACATCATGATTGGTGATATTCTCTGCCAGGTAAATGAACGAACCGGCGGGATTGAACTGGATCATCGTTCCCGACGTGGGTTGAGTAATCAAAACTGCCTCTAAAGGTAAAGGACTGCTATCGGGATCATAGTCGTTATGCAGAACCCCATTAACCGGGAATACAACCAGTTCGGATTCTTCATAAACCTGATAATAATCATCCAGGGCTACTGGTATCTGGTTCGTATAACTTGCTACAGAAAGATATGTAGTGGCAGTACCAATACCTCCACCATCATCTGTGGCAGTGACCAATATAGCATAATATCCTGGTTCAAAAGCCTGCTGAGTGATCATTCCGTTAGCCGAACCGCTATTCCAGGTCCAGAGTACACTTACGATATCACCGTCAATATCATAAGAACCATTAGCATCCAGCATTACCTGGGCAAAGCCGCTTTCATCGGCTTGTGCCGTGAGCGATGGAGCAACGATAACAACCGGATTATCATTAATGCTGTTCACGAATACAGTTACGGCTTCTTCTACGAACAGACCTTCAGAATCAGTAGCCCGGAAAGTCAGCATTTCCTGACCGAACCAGTTAGCATCCGGGGCAATGGTCACTGCACCTTCAGCTATCGTTACCTGCAGATGCAGATCACCATAAACGCTATACGTCAGCTCATCTCCAAAATCCAGATCATGATCGGAGAATACATTGTGCAGATTAATCGAAGTATCAATGCCATCTTCAGGCATTGTGAAATCATTTATTACCTGCAAGACATAGGGTGCATCATTAATATAATTAACTGTCACTAATATTTCATCAAATGCATCTCCGCCATTACCGTCATCTACCGTAAAAGTAAGAGTTTCCGTTCCACTCCACCACTGGACAGCCCCTAAATTTACGCTTAAACTGTTGATTTGAACCGTGACATTCGTATTACCAGTGCACACGAGGCTCAGGGCATCATTATCCACATCGTCCACGTACTGGTTGAAATCCAGTAAAAGAGTATGATTCTCATCAAAACTGAAACCTGCCTGAGGCAGTGATATTACAGGATCATCATTAACCGGAGTAACAATAATATTGGTTGTGGCAGAATCCGTTTCTCTCACAACATTATCAATAACTGTAAAGGTAAGCGTTTCAGTGCCGAACCAGTTATCAGCTGGTATAACATAAACATCAAGTCCATAAATATTTACCGTAGTATTTTCTGTACCGTTCACCCAGAGATAAAGCTGCTCCTCATCAACATCCGATACATAAAGCGTCATGTCAATATGCAGAACGTCATCTTCTTCTACAGCAAAGCTGGGAGGAAGATTAATAACCGGGGGATGATTCAGCACTCCTTCCGTTACTGTTATCAATACACTGTCACTGGCTGTTTGACCATTTTCATCATCTACTGTGAAAGTGAGCATTTCGGAACCATACCAGCCGCTACAGGTTAATCGTACGGTAGTGACTATTATTTCCACATTTACGTTATCATTTCCCGTCACCGAAATATCAAGGGCATCTCCGTCAACGTCACCCATATAAAGATTGAAGGGAATATCCATAGTTGTGTTCTCGCCAAAAGTGAAACCATTCGGCAGACTCAAGGTAGGCGGGTCATTTACCGGTAATACTTCCACTACCAAATTATCAGTACTAAAAGAATATCCGTCGGAAACGATGAAAGTCAAATTTTCACTGCCAAACCAGTTAGTCATCGCCGAAAAAGTTACGATCTCATTAGGCGCAATATTGGCAGAGATAAAGCTGTTTCCTGTAACCAGCAGAGATAATTCATCTCCATCATCATCATCGATGAAGTCATTGAAATCCACCGGATAGATTTGATCCTCATTAAAGGAGATAAGCTCCGGCAAATCGATGACAGGATCGTTATTTGCCTGACCGGAATAAACGACTATAGTCAGATTTTCCGATGCTTCCGCCAGACTGTCATCAATTACCGTGAAAGTTATCTCTTCCGTTCCTACCCAGTGAGAAAGAAAGTCAACAACCAGTCCGGTTACTCCAATAGCAATATTCTCATTACCGCTGTAAGATAAAGTGTGAGTATCTCCGGCATCAATATCGCTGATGAAAGGAGCAAAGTTCACATAGCGTGGTATATCCCTGGAAAGACTGATCTCTGATGGCAGGGTCAGCGTGGGCGGATCATTGACCGGGGTGACCGTGATGTTCACATTATCACTCGCCGTCAGTCGATCGATATTATCAATAACGGTGAAAGTGATGTTCACTGTCCCGTTATAATTTGCTGCCGGAGTAAATCTCACGATATTGCCCAGCACCAAAATGGCAACCTGCGTTATGGGAGTGTTGGTGATCACAATATTATCCCCATCAGGATCACTGATATAGGGCGAAAAGTCTATTTCTACTATTGTGTCTTCGGCAAAGGTAAACCCTTCTTCCGGCAGTTCTATCTGCGGAGCATGATTAAATTCACCCAGGAGCACGCGTACCAGGATGCTGTCGGCAGCAGTTACCAGGCTTTCATCAGTAGCGGTAAAAGAGACCATCTCCTCACCAGTCCAGCCATCGGGCGCTTCCAGAGTTATCATAAATACATTCTGAGAAACAATGATCGTATCATTTCCACTGAATCCATATGTAAGTACCGGGTCATCCGGGTCATAAGCAAATTGTCTGAGATCTAACTGTATAGAAGTGCTTTCCACGAATTCGACCACGCCCGGCAGATCAAACTGGGGCGGATCATTAACCGGCTCCACTGTTACTAACATATTATCTGAAGCAGAAAGACGTGCTCCCGCTTCTGAATCATAAATTGTGAAACTGATAGTTTCAGTGCCCGACCAGTTCTCATCCGGTGTTAAAGTTACCAGCGTGCCACTACTGAGCGCAATGCTGATATGATTACTTTCCTGCGGAAAAATTAATAGATCATCACCATCCAGGTCAGAAATATAATTATCAATATCGAAAATATAGCTTTCATCTTCCAGGAAACTGACTTCATCCGGTAATATTATCTCCGGCGCATGATTCCAGTTCCCCAGAACCACACTTACCAGCACACTATCGGTTGCTGTCATCAAGCTGTCATCAATAGCAGTAAAGGTGATCATCTCTTCACCAGTCCAGTCATCCGGTGCTCCCAGAAAAACGAGATAGCCTATTTTATTAACAGTGATAGTATCCTGTCCGCTATAGGTAAAATCAAGAACTGCATCATCAGGATCGAAAGCATAAAGGCTCAGGTCAAGCTGATATGAAGCATTTTCATAAAACTCGATCCCTGCCGGCAGGTTAAATTGCGGCAGGTCATTAACCGATTCCACGATCACGTTCATATTATCAGTAGCAGAAAGCCGGTTGCCCGTATCTGTGTCATAAATTGTGAAGGTGATAGTCTCAGTCCCAAACCAGTTCTCATCAGGTGTTAGCGTTACAATGGAATCAATCAGACTGATGCTGACGTGAATGCTTTCCTGCGGGAAAATGAGGATATCGTCATCATCCTGATCCGAAATATAGTCGTTTATATTGAAGACATATTCACTATCTTCCAGGAAACTGACTGATGCAGGCAGTTCTATTACCGGCGGATGATTCCAGTTACCCACGGTAACATGGATCACCACATCATCACTATCTGATGCCCCATCATCATCGGCAATCGTGAAACTGAGCGTATCAGATCCTGTCCAGTCCGGTTCGGCAGTAAATTCCAGGAAAAAGATAGGATCTCCCTGTAATATCTCAACATTAACATTGTCATCGCCGAAATACTGCAGAGTAAAACCGCCACTGTCATCAACGTCTGAGTAGAAATCATTCAGCGCTACCCGGTAATTTGTGTTTTCCTGGAAAGAAAAACCGCTGGCGGGCAGATCAATAACGGGCGCATCATTAACTGCAGTAACCTGCACGATCACGTTGTCGTGATTTGCCTGATTATACTCATCAATCACATAGAAGGTCAGCGTTTCATTGCCTGACCAGTTTTCCAGAGCGGAAAGAGTTACATAAGTACCAAGAATTTCGACCGTCACATTTGTATTATTTGAAACGGTAATTGTCATATTGTCACCGTCATCATCCCAGATATAACCCAGACCCTCAAAATCAAGTGTAGTGTCTCCATCTTCAGTAAATGTTAAGAACGAAGGCAGAACTATTTGGGGGGGATTATTCACTGAACCCTGATATATGGTAACTGCCACGGAATCTGTCGCCGTTGCCAGGCTGTCATCCCTGATAGTGAAATAGATCACTTCCGTGCCATACCAGTCATCATTTTCCAGCCAGAAATGTACTATTTCTGTATTATTATTAATGCTCACGCCAATATTTTCATTTCCTGCTGCAGGCATTATCCAGGGATCGGCATTATCAATGTCACTCATATATTCGTTAAAATCTTCATAAAGCTGTTCCAATTGAGTAAAGCCGAAATAATTTGGCAGGTTCAGAACAGGGGCATCATTAACCGGCGTCACATTCAATGTAACTGTATCGGATACCTGCAGACGACCAACATTATCCATCAGGCGGAACGTCAGGTTCTGAGTTCCAAAATAATTATCGTCAGGTACCAGCGTCACAGCCGCCCCTTCGATAATTATCCCAACATATTGATTATAAGCTGCAGAAATTTGCAGTTCATCACCATCAATATCGAATATCCAGGGTGTAAAATCCAAAACAAGCTGGGTATCCTCGTGCATCGTCCAGCTTGGTGGCAAGGTCAGCACAGGCTCATGATTCCAGTTACCTTGTTCAACAATTACTTCTACGGAATCAGAAGCTGCTGCCAGGCTGTCATCCATAACTGTGAAATACACCATTTCGCTGCCATACCAGCCGGGAGGTCCTTCAAAATATACCTGGTAGCCTAAATTAGTGATATTGATATCTACCGCCGGCAGCCAGCTTATGGAGAGAATATCACCATCCACATCTGTGAGATAGCTGCCGAAATTGACTGTCAATTGAGCATTTTCTTCAAAGGTGAAGCTGGGTGGTAAATTTATCGTGGGCGCATCATTACGGGCTTGCACAATTACAGTTACGTCATCGGTGTCCGAAGCTCGACCCTGAGTGTCATAAATCGTGAATTGCACAACCTGGTTGCCGAAATAGTTTGCTGATGGCGTTATTGTCACGTAGATCTGATTTATCGTAATTGCCAGATTATTATATAATCCGGTAGTGATCACAATATCATCGCCATCCAGGTCTTCTATGTAATCTGCAAAATTAATGATCGAGGGATTATCTTCTGTCAAAAGGAACTGATCCGGCAGGGTTAATGTTGGAGCATGATTTTCCTGTCCGGGATTTATGATAATATTTACCTGATCAGAGCCACTCGCCAGGCTGTCATCCATAACCGTAAAGGTTACTACTTCAGTCCCCACCCAGGAAGCAGGTGCGCTGATATTGATTACGAATGTTTCCGGCACTACGTTTATCTGGAGATTTACATTTCCGCTCACGCTGAGTTCCAGAATTCCGCTGTCCACATCGTGAATATAGCTGTTCAGCGAAAACAATACCGGCAGGTCATCCTCGGTATAGATAAAGCTGATTGGCAGGTTAACCACCGGGGCATCATTAACCGGGCTTACTATGATATCAATATTATCTGAGGCAGTTGATCTGCCCATATCATCAAATACATAGAAAAGCAGTTCTTCCGTGCCAAACCAGTCTGCTGCAGCACTGAAAGTTACTTCTGACCCGTCTATTTCCACGTTTACAAAGTGATCCCCACTCACAGAGATAAATAGTTCATCATTTTCCGCATCACTGATATAGCCTGCTGCCAGAAAATCAACGAAGAATTCTCCATCTTCTGCAAAGGTTATTTCAGCTGGCAGATCGATCTCCGGCGGTGTGTTCATGCTGCCCTGATATACTCTAATAACCATATCATCTGAAGCGCTTGCCAGACTGTCATCTGTTACCGTGAAGGTGAGAATTTCATCGCCGAACCATTCATTATCAAGCGGCGTGATCGTTACAAAGAATCCGCCGGTTATAGTTACGTCCAGATGTTCTTCTCCGGAACACGTTAAAAGAAGTGCATCACCATCAACATCATTTATAAAATAGGAGAAATTCTCAAATAAAACTTCTTCCTGAGTTAAAGACAGTTCAGCAGGCAGATTTATGGTTGGAGCATCATTGCGGGGATTTACAATTATCACCACCTCATCGGAGGCTATTTCCCTGTCGATGACATTATCAATTACTCTGAAAGTTAATATCGTGCTGCCGTTAAAATTCAGGGAAGGTATCAGCGTAACCAGCGTATCAGCTACTGAAACCAGGATATTCGGATTATAATCTGCCGTAATGATAAGCAGGTCTGTCTCATCAGTGTCATCAATGTAAGGTCCAAAGTTGAACTGCTGGCTTTCATCCTCATAAATAGTAAAGTTGTCCGGCAGTTCGATTGTCGGAGGATGATTCCACTGTCCCGGCAGGACTTCCACTTCCACTATATCAGTTCCTGTTGCCAGGCTGTCATCAGTTACTGTGAAGGTGATCATCTCCGAACCGGTAAAGTCTATTTCGCTGAAAGTTACCATATATCCGGCAGAACTTATATTAATATTCTCATTACCCGTCCAGCTTATATCCAGGAAATCACCGTCCACGTCCTGCATATATAATCCAAAATTCACATTGAGTGAAGAGTTTTCTTCAAATTCCAGATGAGCGGGTAGATTTATTACCGGTGCATCATTGCGCGGACGCACGGTAAAAATCATCACATCCGTGGCTGAGGCACGCGTCTGGGTATCATAAGCAGTGAAGGTAATATTCGAATTGCCATGCCAGTTCGCATCCGGTATGATCGTCACTGCCAGTTCGTTGATCAAGATGTCCATATTAGATACACTGCCAACCGTCAAAACGATGTCATCGTCATCAGCATCAGTGATATATAAGCTGAAATCAGCATCATACTGGCTGTCCTCTGCTATGCTCACATTTGCCGGCAGATTCATTACTGGCGGATGATTAAAGTTTCCAGGTTCAACTATAATGACAATATCATCGCTTCCCGTCAACTCGCCGTCATCTGCTGTGAAGGTTAAAGTATCAGGTCCCGTGAATCCTGCAACAGCACTGAAATCAGCCAGTATGGCATTGCCGTAATAATTGATATCTACTATTACATTACCGCTGCCGGTATAGGATAAAGTTATCTCGTCTTCATCAACATCGCTGATATAATTACTGATCATCACGTTATTCAGTTCCTCATTTTCCACAAAACCGAAATTAACCGGCAGATTGATAACCGGTGCATCATTTACCGGGGTTACCACAACATTGACATTATCCCAGGCAGTTGCTCTACCGTCGCCGTCATCAAAAACGTAAAAGATCAATTCTTCTGTCCCGTTCCAGTTTAATTCCGGAGTTAAAGTCACATTCGTACCTTCAATCTCAACATATAGATGAATATTACCATAAACAAGCAGCGATAGGGGATCTTCATCAATATCTGAGATATATCCCTCAGCTTCGAAATCCACCTCGAATACTTCATCTTCTGCAGTCGTGAATTGAGCCGGAAGTGTAATTTCCGGCGGTGTATTCACACTGCCGCTGACCGCCTGCACAATAACTATATCACTGGCAGAATCTCCGTTACCATCCATTACAGTAAATTGTATATTTTCCGAACCACTGAATTCATCAGTTGTGGAAAATATTACTGAAGGATAGGCAATATTAACTGTGATCTCATCATTACCTGAATAAGTAATCGTTAGTGTCTCGCCATCAGGATCATACATAAAAGGAGCAAAATCCACCAGCAGGATATCGGCATTGGAGAAAGTGAACCTGTTAGGGAGATTAAGTGTTGGCGGGTCATTTACCGGATTAACCGTAACGAGCACATCATCACTTGCCGAAGCCCTGCCTCCCCCAGTATCATATACCGTGAAAGTAATGATCTGCGAACCAAAATAATTCAACGCTGGACGGAATGTCACCAGGCTATCCACTATCTCTATTGCCATATTGGCATTATATCCTGCGGTCAGGATCAATCCGTCACCATCCTCATCACTGATATAACTGCCGAAATTGAATTCTGTTGCTGTATCCTCATCAAAGCTTAAGGTGTCCGGTAATACTATTTCCGGTGGATGATTGAATTGACCGGCATTGACAATTATTTCCACACTGTCGGTTGCCGTTGCCTGCTGACCGTCCGTTACCGTGAAATGAACTATTTCACTGCCGCTCCAGTCAGGGGCTGCTGATAATGTCACCTGGTAGGCATTATTACTGATATGAACCTGGCTGTTGCCAGCCCAGGTGATCGTGAGAAAATCCCCGTCTGCATCAAAAAGATAATAACTAAAATTCACGACCAGGGTGGCATTCTCATCATAAGAGAATAATTCGGGCAGATCCAGCTCAGGAGCATCATTTACGGTAAGTACTCTCACCCTCACTTCGTCAGTTGCCGATAGTCTGCTGCCGGAAGTATCATACACCGTGAAATCTATATCCTCATAGCCATGCCAGTTCAGAACCGGAGTGAAAGTCACTTCCAGACCGTCAATCACGATAGCCATGTTTTCACTGTTATCACTCACCAGTATCAACTGGTCTCCATCCACATCACTAACGTAAGCGCTGAAATCAACCATCAAAGGCGTATCCTCATCGGTACTGATCTCAGCCGGCAGGATTATAACCGGGGCATGATTAAAGTTGCCCTGCTCCACCACGATATCCACTACATCGCTGCTGGAAGCCAGACTGTCATCAGTTACCGTAAAGGTTACTGTTTCCGTGCCATGCCAGTTCGCGGGTGGGGTGAAATGTACTACATTCCCCGCTATGATCACGATGGAAATCGTATCATTACCGGTTACGCTGAGCGTCAGGATTGTGCTGTCTATATCACTCAGATAACCCGTAAAAGGCAGATATGGATCTTCATTTTCTCCCATAGTGATCTCGGTTGGCAGATTTATTACCGGTGCATCATTCACCGGACTTACAAAAACATCAATTTCTCCGGGTACTGTTACCCGGCTGCGCAGCTCATAGATCGTGAATCCGATTGTCGTTTGACCAAACCAGTTGCTCACGGAACGGAAAGAAACCACGTTATCTACTACGGTAGGATTGATGTATTGATTATAACCGAAAGTCACCAGCCACTCGTCTCCGTCTTCATCAGTTACATAAGGATTAAAATCAAGTACATATTGTCCGTCTTCCTCAAATTCTACCGAATCAGGTAAGCCAGTTATAACGGGAGGATTATTCCACATGCCTTCCGTGACAATTATATTCAAAGAATCTGTTGCCTCTAAACCTCCCCCGTCTGTTGCCGTAAACATGATATATTCCGAACCAAACCAGTCGGGAGTCGCTGTGAAAGTAACATTAGATCCGAGGATACTGATAAAAATATTCTCACCACCGGGACTGTTTAATACAGGAGTTCCTCCATCCACGTCATTAGTATAACTACTAAAATCAACTATCAATTCCCCGTCTTCTATAAATGTCATATAGGGTGGCAGGTTTAGTGTGGGTGCATCATTTACAGGTGTTACGATTATATTGGGATAAGCATCTGCATGTGCCCTGCCGCCACTTGCCTGCGTGTCATATACCATAAAATGCAGGGTTTCGCTGCCATACCAGTTCGGCAGGGCGCTCAATGTTACTATCAATCCGGATATCTGATAAAGAACATTACTGTTATTACCGACTGTAATGATAAATTCATCATCCGCATCCAGATCAAATATATAAGGTTCCAGGTCTATCTGGAGCTGTTCGTCCTCAGGGAAAGTAAATGATGCCGGTAAACCGATAAACTGTGGTGCATGGTTCCAGGTTCCCTGTGTTACTATTACCTGAACCGAATCCATAACAGCCGTTGTGCCGTCATCTATCGTAAAGAACACTGTTTCCTGACCTGTCCAGGCACCCATTACCAGCATATTAACCACCAGGTTACCAACATCCTGGATGACAATATTGCTGTTCCCGGTAAATTCCATACTCAGATCGTCATCATCAACTTCTATCACGTAATCATTCAGGTTTACCACCCGGTTAGTTCCTTCCTGAAAATCAAAGAAATCAGGCAATGTAAATACGGGCACATCATCAACCGGCAATACAGTGATCTCTAATTGCCCCTGAACAATTCCCCCATTCTGATCATCGGCAAAGAAGCTGATGACCTCACTGCCATACCAGTCCTCATCTGCCGTAAAAGTTACCAGGGCTCCATCTTCTTCTGCCAGGATATGCGTGTTCCCCAAAACTGAGATCAACAGTTCATCCCCATCAATATCCACAACCAGCGAATCCCCCACAAAATCAACGATCAGTTCCCCGTCTTCATAAAAAGACTGATCTGCAACCAGGTATAGTTCCGGTATGTGGTTATTCTGCGAGATAAATACTGTAATCCGCACGATATCACTCGCCTCCGCTCCTTCAAAATCACTTACCGTAAAGGTTATATCCTCAAACCCATGCCAGTCCGGCAGCGATCCGAAAGTAACCTGCATATCATTTATATCAACGGTCACATTCTCGTCGCCGGTGCAGCTCAAGGTTAGCTCTTCAATGCTGTTCTCATCATACAGATCCACGTCATTCAAAAATTGCCCCATATTGACTTCAAGAGTCGTCTCTTCCGGATAGGTAAATCCTCCCGGAAGGTTGATTGTCGGTGCATCATTTACCGGGTTTACTATTACTGTCATGATCCCGGAACTTAATCCACCATGGCCATCATCTGCCAGAAAAGTAATGTCCTCACTTCCATTCCAGTTTTCCTCCGCCGTGAAGATCACCACATCTTCAACTACCTGTATCCGTATCTGGTTATTTCCTGATGGCAGTATCGTGATTGCATCACCGTCTATATCTGTGATATAAAGGCTGTCAGTAAAATTGATCTGCAGCAGACCATCTTCATCAAAGTTTATTGATGCCGGCAGGTTCACTACTGGTGCATCATTATCGCTGGTTACTCTCACCTGCACGCTGCCATCAACGTCTATCTGCGTATCAGATACGTTGAAGAAAAACTGCTCCATTCCCACCCAGTCTGCCGGCGCGGACAGATGAAGATTAAATCCGGTTAATTGATAGGAAATATTGTCATTCCCGGTTATATTTATTAAAAGGTCATCACCATCAATATCAACGATATAGTTACTAAGATCCACGTCCAGTTCTGTATCTTCGACAAAGGTAATTTCAGGGGGCAGATTTATTGTCGGAGCGTCATTTTGCGGTATCACATTGACATGTAATCCCGCAAAAACCACTGCCCCATATGGATCTGTAGCTATCATTCCGATAGTTTCAGTTCCATTCCAGTTGGCTATCGGGGTCAAGGTTACCTGCATACTATCTATCGTCACTCCCACATTAACATTACCACTATGACTCAAAAATATATCATCCCCGTCAACGTCATTAACATAACTACTGAAATCAAGCACCAGAACCGCATCTTCATTTACACTAACTGATGCCGGCAAAGTCATCGTCGGAGCATCATTCACACTCACTACTCTCACAATTGTGTTCCCATTTACCATAGAAGTACCGTCATCAACCGAAAACCTCATAGCATCATCACCATGCCAGTTAGCTGCCGGAGTAAAGGTTACTATCGTTCCGTCAATATCTACATCAACCTGGTTAGCCAAGGCTACTCCCAAGATCACTTCCTGCCCTTCCGGCTCATATATATACTGAGCAAAATCTATCGTATCACTACCGTCTTCCACAATCAAAAAAACGGCTGGTAATGTTAATACCGGCGGTTCGTCGATTGACGTAAAAGTGATTGGTATTGTTTCGCTATCGCTCAGTCTGCTCGCATTATCATATACTGTGAAAGTAACCTGTTCCGTGCCAAACCAGTCCGGTAACGCCGATATTGTCACATTCATAGCGCTGATCGATATGATCACGGAGCTTTGGCCAGTAGCAGTTAATATCATAGCATCACCATCCGGATCGTTTACATAGCCTGAAAAATTGAACATTTGCGGTATATCCTCCACCAACGTGAATCCCGCATCCGGCAGATCTATTGTCGGCGCATCATTAACCGGCAATACGGTTACCGTGACCACATCACTAGCTTGTCCTCCTGATCCGTCAGATACAGTAAAAGTTACAACCTCTGTCCCATTCCAGTTTAAGGGTGCACTGAAGGTGACGATATTCGCATTTATGCTGATACCTATATTGTTGACAGGTAAATAGGTTAAAGTGGGAAAAGTACCATCCGGATCACCGGCAAAATCAGCAAAATCCACTATCAGTGTGTGATCTTCCAGAAATATGAATTCATTCGGCAGGTTTATATAAGGCGGCGCGCTGCCCACGCAGGTGAAGCTGAATATCTCATCAAAATCCTGATTATATGTGTTTCCGATCATATCGGATGCCCGTACGCTCCAGGTTACTACCCCCGGGGTTGATTCAATAATTGGATATGTGACATGATAAGCAATATGATAGCCTGTTGATGACAAACCAAAAGCATCATCTGCCACTATCGTTGCTGAACTGGTTACGTTAACTCCATTTTTCCTCAGCCTGATAGTACTCATATCCACTCCGGGATCGGAATCAAATACATAAAAACTTATATATTCTCCACTTAATGGGATATTTACAGCTCCATTATCAGGATTTATATCCCATAAAAATGGCGCAGTACTGTCTGCACTGGTTATTTCCGTCGTAAAACTGTAAGAATTATATACGGTATTACCCAGGTTATCCGCTCCGGTTATGCTGATATTCACAAGCTGCTCAGATCCGAATGGTGGGGGAGTTATCGTTACCGAATAACCGTCTGGCACGTCCCCGTAAACGAAGCTGTCATGCGTTGGATCATACATCACGCTGTCGATCATCACCTGCACGCTGGTCGTATCAACTCCTGACCGCAAATCCTTGATCTGGAAATAAATATCAGTATCTACAGGTACATCAGTCTGGACGTCATGAGGATCCCAGGCACTAATGGAAGGGGGGATGACGTCGTTAATCGTCCGGAAGTTGTATGAATATGGTGACATGGGAATACTATCAGTGGCGGTGGCATTTATCAATACCGTTACCAGTGTATTATAATTAAATGGATGATAGGGAAGAATTGTTACCTGGTAGCCAATGTTAACTGAATGGGTATTATAGATCGGTTCTATATCAAAATTATTATGAGAATATATCTGCTGCTGCCCGTTTGCAGTAGTGGACACTAATATACTGGTAGAATCAACATATACACCCGGCAGATAATTATAAATGTCAAATTCTATCAGAGTATTAACACTCACACCTTGTTCGCCTGAATCAGGACTATGATAACCTACATAAGTATATGGATAACTCGATATCACGAAAAACTGGTAAATGTCAGTTCTCGTATTACCTGCGTAATCATCGGCATGTATCTCTACTCTTACAGTATCTCCTACAGTAAAGCTTGTGGGAGGATCAAGTGTAAAATAATGAACATTTGAAGCTGTTATATACCATAGATTAGGTCCTATTGAAAATGTCTGATTTATATTTGATTCACTGGTCTGAATATTTACACTCACCGTACTTAACTGAACCCCCGAAATATTATCCGTGAGCTCAAATAAAATATTGGTATCCAGTGGCACTTCTGTTGCATTCCTTGCTGGATTGGGATTTCGAACCTGTGGTGCTATATTATCTGTTTGTATCCAGAATTCCCAGGTAAAATCATACATAGGTGTCCCTTGAATATCTGACGCACTTACGGTTACCACAATATGGTCGCCATAAGTTGAAGGGTGGACGATATAGAAGGTGTAACTCAGCAATCCGTCATATTCATAAGATACTGCAGCAGAATTCCAGTAATAAGTCGTATCATTAACATTGATCTCTATTGATTCGATATCAACGGCAGTTGTATCAGACTCTCCTGCTATTTGAAATGAAATCTCAGAATTTATCGGGTTCCCGGTACTGCCGTTTTCAGGCATGGGAGATAAAACTTCTATACCATAAACTCTCACTGCTGCCAGTAACCATACCAGCAGCAAAATAAAAAATAATCGTGGTCTCCTCATTTTTTTTCTCCATCATTTTTAAAATTTCCGCATTCGCAAATATCAATAGTACCTAATGCTTGTCAATAACTTTACCCGCTTTTCCTCATCCCCTTCGTCTTGATTTTAATTATCCATTATTCATTATCAATTATCAATTACTTAACCACTCCTTCAAGCATCACTCTCTCTTCACCCGCCACAGTACCCATCACCCGCTGAATAAGTCCGCCAAACATCTTGCTCATCAGACCTATATTCATTTTGGAGATCATCACTTTTCCGTCATACTGCTCATATACGGCAAAACGGCAAGGCATGATACCTGCCACTTTTTTATTCTCATCATCCTGAAAAATAGTATAGGAATGCTCGCCATGGCAGATCTCGATGATCTTCATCCGCAGAAAATCTTCATATCCATAGCCTTCCAGACGCTGCTGCACATCAACCACGCTGATCACTTCCCAGCCCCCCGCAAAGGCATTTTCTTCCAGCATATCCACCGTTGTATCGAAATCATGCTGGCTTTCCAGCCGCACCAGCAGCAGCCCCGGCATCTGGTTCCAGACGAGTATCCCCGTCAATATCGCTCCGATTATAATTCCCACGATTAGGTATATTATTTTTCTCATTTATTTTCTCCCGTTTTTTCTATCTCGTAGCCCAGGTTTTTTATTGTCGTGATCACGCTTTCATCCGTCACGGCTCCCGTCAATTCCACCAGATTGCCTTCCAGTTCCACTTTCAGATTTTCTACACCCGGAAGCTCTTCCAATGCCGATTTCACCGCTTTCACGCAGTGATTACAGTGCATATTAACAATAAATCTTCTCATCAAATCTCCCGTCTTGATCTCTTTGATAGCCACTTTTCGTCGAGGACGGTATTTCCGCCAAAAGGAAAGCAGCAGGACAACTGTGAAAAGTACCGTTATTACATCAAGTATTATTGATCTTCCCATTTCATGCTGCCCATGATTCATTCGTATCTCTTCCACCAGATGCGGTTTCAGAAAATTCAATAAATAACCAAAGCCCAGTGCACAGGCTGTCAGTACGCTTACATACACTATGGTTATCTTTTTACCAAGACTCCCAGCTATAACCGTCAGCGAGGCAGCATTAGTAGCCGGTCCCACCACCAGAAAAACGAAAGCCGCTCCCGGCGAAATACCTTTCATCATCAGGCTCACCGCAATTGGTATCGAACCCGTGGCGCAAACATACATCGGTAATCCCACCACGATCATAAATAGCATGCCCAGAAATCCGTCTCCCCCATACTTGAGGAAAAAACCTTCCGGTATCAGCCACGTGATCAGTCCGGCAATAATTATGCCCACCGTCAACTGCGTGGAAATGTCATCAATAAAGTCACCATAAGCATAACTGATAAAACTGCTTAACCAGCCTTTACCCTTGGGAGCATGTCCATGGTCATGGTTATGCCCATGCTCTTTTACCTTTACAACCGGACGGTTCCAGGGATGCGAAGGATGCGGACACGCCGGATCATTGCACTCGCACTTTATGCAGCAGCCGCTGGCGCACTCTTTAATCTTATCCAGCTTCTCTTCTTCTTTGATATTATTAGTGGCAGCACCGGTGATAATGCCCATGATCAGTGCCGTTAGCGGACGGTAGATACCCATGAACCAGCCCAGCATGCCTATTGTGGGAATGATGCTGTCTATCCCCGTCTGAGGTGTAGATGTCAAAAACGAAATTGTCGCCCCTTTACTCGCTCCTTTCCGGCGCAGATGCATGGCAGTTGGGATAACTCCGCAGGAACATAATGGCAGGGGCACACCAAATAGCGCTGCTTTCAAGATCGACCAGAAATTCTTCTTTCCCAGTTGCTTATAAATGAAATCACCTTTAAGAAGAATATGCATCAATCCCGCAAAAGTCAGTCCGATAAAAAGATAAGGTGCAATCTCCAGATACATCTGATAGATTGCCTTCAATAATGAAACCATTAATTTCTCCCCGTCTTTTCCAGCAGCTCCTGATGCAGCTTCTCCACCGTTCCTTCCAGATTTTCTTCTTCTGTGACTTCCGATCCTTCCCCATGGTCACCTTTATATTTAAAACTTTCTTCCAGAGTCTTCAATGCTTCTTCATATCTGCCCTGGGCATTATATACTTCCGCCAGCATCACATAAGCATCATAATGGTCCTGGCGCACTTCTATTGATTTCAACAACGATGCTTCCGCTTCACTCAATTTATCCAGTTTCAGATATGCCTCTCCCTTATGACGATAAGGGCAAGACCATTGCGGGGATTCCACGTTTAATCTATCATATATGGGGATCGCTTCCTCATACCTGCCGATTGCCAGTAGCAGGTTCGCATATTGAAAACTCGTCCCCAGATCCAGACTGTCGCTTCTCGCAGCAAAACCAGCAATTAACCGGTTCAGCTCTTCCCAATGCAGATACATCTGCAATATCCCGCTCATATCATCCTGAAATCCCAGATAATATGCATTAGCCTCCTGAAAACTTTCTCCACTCGGTTCTGCCATATATGCCTGAAATTTCGCGTAATCGCTGCTCTCTTCGCCTTCACCCCAAAGACTGATACTCAAAAGCAGCGCTGCCAGTAATATTATAACACTTCTTTTCATCATCACTCCCGTGTTTTTATTATTTTAACCCATTTTGTGTAGCAGGCTTTTGCAAAGAGTGGTAAGGTTCTGGGTGCAGAGAAGATAGAAAATGATCAGTGAATATTATTTAATATTTATTATCATTTTCTGTCTTTTTCTGTGCCAGAAACTTCCCGCTATTTGTGAAATCCTGCTGCACAATATGGGTTTATTTCTTCTTATGCACCTTTTCACGTCAAACTAATTTCCTTAGTTTCTCAATCTATAATATATATAACATAATTTATTCCCCTCCGATTGCCAGATTTTCCTTAACAACATCCCCCACCAGATTATTCCAGACAACTCTCAAAACAACGCTAAAGCATTAACCATCTTGACATTATACTGGCAAAATGAAACTACTCAATGTGTAACAGGTTGGTAATAGGAGGCATCAAGGAGGTACTAAGGAGTGACAACAAGGCACAATCTAACAGAATAATGTTAGATTGTGCCTTGTTGTCACTCCTTAGTACCTCCTTAGTACTTCCTTATTGGCTCCTTATTGCCTAATAACCGCCAAAACCAAGACCTTGCGGAGGTGCAAGACCATCCGCAAGGTCTTGGTTAGATAGAGAAAACAGTCTAATCATTTTCATTTAACAGGAAATCAAAATAGTTTTCCTTTGTGATGCGGCTGACAGCAGCCTAAGGATAAGTATTCAGAAAGGAAGCGCTTTTAATGTTGCGGCGAGGATTCCACTTTATTTCCCGGGTATAAAGTATTTTTATCCCTATTTTGCCGGTTATATTCACCTATTAAGGCATATTTTACGTGATTACAATCGCTGATTTACCGGTAAAGGTTATGATTTTCTCATCTTATGATCTAAGTTAATAGTATTGATACTATCTGTCATTCCCTGGTTTTATTATTCAGGATTTATCTCTTAAAATTCCCGGTACGGGATATATTTGTATAGCGTAAGGTTGCACCGCAGGTGCTACCTTATGTAAAAAATGAAACGCCCCCATCCCCCCCCTCCCCATCGGCGCTGCGCGCCGATGGGGAGGGGGGGGATGCATTATTCATAAGGTAGTCTCGGAGTACCGATCCAACCATACGCTATACAAATTTATCCCTTTCAGGGAAAAGAAACTCAACCGGAATTGATATTTTTATTAAATTTCGGGGGGATGAGAATTTAAATAACATGATTCATTGACATTTTGCAGATGATATTAAATAAATGAAAAAATCTTTTTATGGGCGGTAATTATGTATAAATATTCACTGGCTGGTCATGGCCGGAGGCTGGCAGCTTATGTGCTTGATACTTTAATTCTTACGGTTATTTTGTATTATCCTTTGTATCTCTGGATCACTGCGAACTATCCTGAGTTGCTGCTGATAAAGGTGTTACCAGTTTTTATCATTGTGATGGGTGTGCTTTTCGTGTGGCATACGGTTTTCTGGAAACTGCTGGGTGGTACGCCTGGTCAACTGCTGCTGGGTCTGCAGGTGGTAAATGCCAGAACCGGTAAACGCAGCACTATGGTTTTTTTATTTTTACGCTTTATTACTGACGTGGTCTCGCATGCCGGGCTTTTAATCGGATTATTATGGTCATTATGGGACAGCCGGAAACAGACCTGGCATGACAAGATCTGCGGAACGGTGGTAGTAAAACGTGAAATGCAGGCAGAGACAGAGGAGCAAATTGCGGAATTATTTCCGGTGAAGTCTTCGGAACGTGATCACCGCTACTGGAAAACAGGAAAAGTGCTTATTATAATCACGATGCTGGCACTGGTGCTTATCAAAATAGCTTTTCTTTATGATGAAAGATTAGAGCCGGAAGCAAAAAGCTGGCTGCAGGAAAATTATGCCGATTCGGCGAAGCCTTCTGATAATGCTTTTTATTACCTGCTGGGTTTTGCTGCCGGTAAGGATGAAAACGCCTTTACTGTCGGATACCAGAAAAGACAGGATTGCGTTGCGGCACTGCTGGAACAGAAAACGAATATGTTTGTAGAGGGAGAACCTTTGCTCAGCCCGGACTCATTATTTGCCGAAGAGATCAATGACCTGGTGCTCAGTATATTTTTAGGTGATCATACTACACAATCGCTGATCATGTTCTATAACGAACTGCGCAATGCTTATGATGAATATGATTATCTGCAGGAACGCTATGAAGCACTGGGCACGCAGCCGGAATATAAGAATACTCTGCCGGCGCATCCCCAGACTAATTCTCCTTATATAGTTAATGTGATCATGTATCAGGCACTATACCTGCTCAATATTGGACTTGACTATCTGGAAGGCGATACTGAAGAAGCGCTTTCACGTCTGGAAGCCGATTATCAGCGCTGGAATGATCTGTACCCGAAAATCGGGTTTCTGATCAATAAACTGGGTGTGACTATTATGATCCAGCGCGACCTTTCCATGTATGACCGTCTGCTGGAAATTGATGCTCTGCCCGACAGGATTCTGCATTATTCGCTGCTGGAGCTGAGTGAGATGACACCGGAACAGCGGAGTTTTGAAAAAACCACAGAATATGAATTTCTCTATACTGCGGGAAACATTCTGCCCTTTTTTGCCGGCAGGATTCCAACTTTTCTGGAAAACCCGCTGCGACTGAATCCACGACTTATTAATGCCAGCCGCAGTTATGGAATATTTAAACCATGTCATTATCTTAATTGGCGTTACCGTAATCTGGCAGCATTGAGCAGGAGTTCCAGAATTAATGCGCAGCAGTACCTGATGGAGACTACCAGCGGGGAACCCGCCCAGGCTGGTACTCTCAGTTTTCTGCTGGATCCCTTCGGAACGGTGCTCATACTATCTGAACAGGATGTTTACAGCCGTTACCTGCTTAAAACCTTCGATATTAACGGAAAACTGCGGCTGCTGAAAATGAAATCTCTGCTAAGGACCGAAGAGATTGCCGAGGAGGATATCAGCGATTTTCTGGTTGAGCAGGAGGACAAGTATTTTAATCCCTATACCGGAGAAGCATTTATGTATGATGAGGAGGCAGGAACTATCTATTATGAAGGACCGCTGCAGGAAGATAATGAGGGAACGAGAAAGGTGACCGTGAGGTTTTAGGAGAAGAATAAACCTTATAGGACTGATAGGACTAATATGAAGAGGAGAATATTTATGGGTAAGTTTTACTTTTTGGGGATGATACTGATGATGATGGTCAGCCTGGTGGCTGATGGCGTTCCTCCAGAGGGTAGCGGTACGGAAGATGACCCGTATCTGGTGGCAATTCTGGATAATCTCTTATGGATCAGCACTAATGAAGCGGTCTGGGACAGCACATATTACTTTCTGCAAACTGCAGATATTGATGCCAGTGATACGCAAAACTGGAATGATGGAGCAGGATTTGATCCGATCGGGTATTTCAGTATTCAAACCTACGAGCATCCCTTTCAGGGATATTACAATGGTGACCACTTTATTATTGATGGACTATTTATCAACAGACCAATAGACAATTATGTGGGATTGTTTGGTTTTACAATAGGAGCAGTGATCAGGAACCTGGGATTAACTAATGTTGATATATCAGGCGGGTGTTACGTAGGTGGACTGGCAGGAAGCATTTATGCTAACAGCCTGATAACTGATGCTTATGTTACAGGTATAGTCACTGGAGAAGAAAGTGTGGGAGGTCTGGCAGGCAGGAATCTCACAACATTACCCATTACAAATTGCTATGCCGCAGCCAGCGTGGAAGGAGAAATTGAAGTGGGTGGACTCACTGGCGAGAACATAATACACGTCGTTAATAGTTATTATAATTACGAAACATCTCTGATTAATGGTCAGCATTTAATCTCAATGGGAGCTTTAACTGACGATATGTTCACTGCCTGGATGGAAAACGAAATGTCTCTGGATATCAACGATTATCTGACTGAGGAAGATGGTTGCTATTTGATCAATGATCTGGATGATTTTCGCTGTCTTTTAGCCTTTGGGCAGAATCCGGAGTATGATTACCGGTTAAACACTGACCTGGATCTGATTGATGACCCGGGTTTCTTTATTCCTTGCCTGAGGGGAGATTTTCTTGGTTATGGTCATTTAGTGAATAACCTGTATATTAACACGCCATTTATATCTAATATAGGTCTTTTTGGGTTTGCTTACGAAGCAGCCATTGCTGAGCTTGGAATTACAAATGCTGAAATACATGGCTTTCGTTATATGGGCTGCCTGGCAGGATTTTTCTCACATTCCTGCCTGACCGGGGCATCTGCTTCCGGTAATGTGAATGGCGTTATGATCGTGGGCGGGCTGGTGGGAGGCTGCTTTTATTCCGAAATAATCCAATCCTGGGCAAATGCGGATGTAGTGGGAGAATCGAGTACCGGTGGATTATCAGGACGAAATTCATATTCCTATATAACTGAAAGTTATGCTGCCGGGAATGTAGCCGGAAATATGTTAATCGGCGGTCTTTCGGGTGGTAATACAAATTCTCAAATAGCTGATACTTATGCCACCGGCAGTGTTAGCGGTGAATATATTACGGGGGGTCTGGTAGGTCAATGCGGCAGCGTTGGGTCTGAAATTGATCCCACTATGATAGTAAGTTCTTATGCAACCGGAAGCGTGACTGGAAATGATCAGACAGGTGGTTTCATCGGGTGTGCTTATGGATATGTTTTTGAGATCGCAAGCTGCATCTGGAATGTGGAAACCTCCGGGCAATCGGTTGGGATTGGGCTTGATGACGGAGGAACGGTAACCGACCTGCTGGGATTGACGACTGCGGAAATGCTCATAATGAGTACCTATACGGATATTGGCTGGGATTTTGCGGGGGAAAGCGTAAATGGCGAGGAAGACATCTGGGGCATGGAAGATGATATTAATGATGGCTTTCCGTTTATCTGTGATCTTGAATATCCGGTAAGTAATGAAGAGACAATAATTGATATTGGGGAATTGATAATTGAGAATTATCCGAATCCATTTAATCCTGAGACGACAATCTGTTTTTCTGTTCCAGAAGGATCAGATAACACAGAGATAAGTATTTATAATTTGAAGGGGCAGAAGGTGGTGACGCTGGTTGATGAGTATCTGGAATCCGGTAAACATTCAGTAGTCTGGCAGGCAGATGGTATGGCGAGTGGAGTTTATCTGGTGTGGTTTCAGGCTGGCGGATATTTTGGGGGGAAGAAGGTTATTTTACTGAAATAGGGAAGAATAGGACTTATAGGACAGATAGGACTAATAAGACGAATAATTAATCTTTCTTAGGCGGATTGTTCAGGTGGTTTTTTCTGGCTTTAGACATTTTCTCGCGAATGCCTCCTTCTTTCACGAAATCAGTCTGCAAGCTGTGGATCTGCTGATCCAGAAGATAATTGCACTGATGCACGAGACATATAATGATATTGGCGCAGACTTCTGCAGGTCTTGTTTCCAGAAATTCCCGGTATGTCTCATAAGATTCATCAGTTTTATAGGCTAATTTACGAACATATTTCGCTTCTTTACAGTCTTTTGCCCATAACCGCAAACCGCGTACCCGTAGAAAATCAAGATAATCTTCCAATAATTCTTCCATACTTGCCCGGGCAACATTAGTCAGTTTCAGTTCCGTTTCAGCAGATGTCTTCCCTGCCTTGGAACCTTCTACAATATTCTGTTTACCGGAACGGGCTGCCTGTATCATTTGATCAATAGTGCGGTCATACTTATCCAGAAAGCGATTACAGAATTTATATGTTGCATCGAAAATTATCAATGCTTTCTGATAAGATAACAAATCCCCATAACCGCCTTTGGAAGGTAAAAATTCAGTCATCTCTTCCTTCTTCAGTATATCAGGCTTATTCTTCCCTATAAGGCATATTCGTCCTATAGGTCTTATGAGTCCTATCAGCCTTATCCTTCTATCAACTTGAGGCTTATGAGCAGTTCCTTCAGTTTCGCTTCCAGTTCTATTTCGTCGCCTTCCTTATAGCCGATGTGCTGATAGAAAATCTCACCATCGGGGGCTACTATGAAAGTAACCGGAATAGCACTGACTTTGAGCAAACGCTGAACTTCCCGGCGGGGATCATGCAGCACCGTGAAACCATAGCCTTTTTCGGCTATATATTCTTTGGCTTTGGGCATGGTTTTTTTTCCGTCAGTGGAAATGGCTATTACAGTGAGGTTTTTATATTTATTGTTCAAAGAATCGAGGTGGGGCAGTTCCAGGCAGCAGGGACCGCACCAGGTAGCCCAGAAATCCACAATGACAATCGTGGAATCATTGAGAGCGCTATAGAGGCTGACTTCTTCTCCTGCGGAGTTTTCCAGCGTGAAATCGGGCATCTTTTCAGCAAACAGCATACTGCCAAGAAGCAGTATAAATAATATAGTGATTTTTTTCATTAATTCTCCTGTGGCACATCATCACTTATGGAAGCATAAGTGCGGATAGCAAAGCATTTCTTTTGCACGCAATTCATACAACGGATGCATTCCGGTGACTGGTAATCCTTTCTGGGATCAAGCCCCATAGGGCAGTCACGTTCGCAGAGATTGCAGTTATAGCAGTGTTTTTCAATAAAACGGAGTTTGAGAAAGCTGATCTTGTTAAATAATCCCAGAAAAGCGCCTAAGGGGCAGATAGCGGAACAGAAGGGACGTCTGATAAAAACAGAAGCCAGCAGCACGATCACCAGAATAGCGATCTTCCACCAGAACATAAATCCGATCAGGTTCTGCAGATCTGGCTCCAGAAACACATGCGGGATCCCCGCACCAAGAGTCCCGGCAGGACACACCAGTTTACAGAACCAGGTTTCAGCCATACCAGTATCCTTAGCAGTTACAAAGAGCGGCATGATCACAACAAGAACAAGCAGAACCAGATATTTTATATAGCGGGTCCAGTTAGGTATCTTAAATTTGGTGGTCGGGATCAGATGCACAAGTTCCTGAATAAACCCGAAAGGGCAAAGCCAGCCGCAGGTCCAGCGCCCGATGAGACCAGCAACAAGCAGCAGAATTCCCAGGGTGATAAAAGAAAAGAACCCTATCACCAGAAAATGCTGAAACGTGCCGATGGGACAGGCAAAAACAGTACTGGGCACTGAATAGCAGTTCAACACGGGAAGTGGGATGTTCATGAGAAATTCCCTGACCTGGGGATAGAATTTTACGTAGAAATGTCCGTCAATGATGAAAATTGACAGAATAAGGACGAAAAGCCGCGTCCAGTTATGGGTATAAAAAGCAAATTTCTTTTTCACAGGTTAACCTAACCTATACCGATGCAGGACAGTCAGAGGGTCAGGGCATTGCCGGCGATTTCGTAAAACTCTTCGCCACCTATGCCCACGAGGATAAAGAAAAACCCGATCAGGAAGCTGAGCAGCAACAGAACCGGTTTAAATGCTTTTTTCCTGATAAACATTGTTCAATCCGTAATTAGTTTATTTTTTTCCGGGACATTTACCGCAGTGAATGCCAGGTATATCAAGCTCGATCTCTACTTCCTGGGGTGGTTCGCAATATGTGGCATAGCACATCTGGTAACCGACGAAGGTTACGAGTTTCACTCCCGTCAATTTAAGTGTATCGGAAAGAGTGATCTGACGCTTGAGAACTGCCTGTTTTTCATAATTAAGCACGCCAAATTCATCAGGATGTCCACCATCCGACCAGATCGTTTCACCTAAAATAACGCCTTCCACGGGCTCAATGTCAATATAGACGAAATCTTCCTGCTTCGCCATGTGCATCGTTTCGGGAATAGTGATAGTTGCCACAAGCGTATCGGCAACCAGTTCCAGCTTCACGATTTCCGGTTTAACTGCTTCCGCAGCCGTTTCATCTGCCAGCAAGGCAGATAAACTCAGCAACATTATTGCTGCCAGTAATATATACTTCATTAATCCTCCGATAAAATGGCCGAGAGGGCAGGAATCGAACCTGCCGCAGACAGTTTTAGCCGCCTGTTACTGGTTTTGAAGACCAGGTGAGACACCAGTCCCGTCCTCTCTGCGGGTAATAAGCTGAAAACACCAGTTTTTTGGCAAGAGATTTTGTTTGAGGGGGGAGAAAAGTGGTTTGGATTAATATAGGACTTATGGGACGTATGGGACTTATAACTCCCCTTTATCTTCGCCTGGGTTCTTCCGGTAAGTTTTTCGAGCGGTGTACATCTTTTCCCGAATACCACCCTGTTTCACGAAATCGCGTTCCAGTTTTCTGATTTGCTGATTTAATAAATAATTACACTGATGTACCAGGCAGATGATGATATTAGCACAGACTTCTGCTGCTCGAGTTTCCAGAAATTCTCTGTAAGTTTCATAAGATTCTTTTGTTTTCTCCTGTTTCCTTACGTATTGAGCTTCTCTGCTATCCTTTGGCCACAGTTTAAGATTTCTTACCCGTAAAAAATCCAGATAATCTTCCAGCAGTTCTTCCATACTGGCTCGGGCAACATTGGTCAGTTTCAATTCCGTTTCTGCAGAAGCCACACCAGCCATAGATCCTTCTACTATGTTTTGTTTTCCTGAACGGGCAGCTTGTACCATCTGATCAATAGTACGGTCATGCTTTTCCAGAAAGCGTTCGCAAAACCTGAAAGTAGCATCATAAATGATCACAGCTTTCCGATAAGAAAGCAAGTCGTGATAATTACCTTTTTTAGGTAAAAATCCCGTCATCAACATTTCCTCTCTTAAATATAAGTCCCATACGACCCATAAGTCCTATATTAAAAAATGACTTAAAACCTCGTAGTCACCTGCAGTCTTATGCCGTCAAAGGGCGCCTGGTAATTGCAGACCCCGTTACGGCAGACTTTTCCGCCTTTTTCGCTGCCGGCGAAAAGACGAATGTCGGTATGTTCCCAGATAGGAGCAAAAATCTCAAAACCGATCTTGCTTTCTGCTTTTATAATTTTTTCGTCATCATTATAATGAAGGGAAGTCTGGACCGAGAATGAGTAATTCTTATAAAATCCGTAATCTGCCTGGGCTAACGGTTCAAAGTAGCCATGCTCAGAGCCGTAGCTGTCATACTGCTGTTTATTCCATTCCAGCTTAACCAGGGCAGGCTTGCCGTTAATGAGTAAATCAGCTTCGATATGCGGAGTCATTTTTTTATCCCAGCGGTATTCGACTTCACTGTAATCCATGCGCTCCATCTGTGTATATTCGAGGTTCAAAGACCAGTTGTCAAAGTTATGTTTCAGGCTGCCGAAAAAGTCGCTCTGATCCACTTCGCCATTTTCTGCCCAGCCTTCGGAATAGTTCAGCTCCAGTTCGGTTTTTTCATCAGGCGTCCAGCTTAAAATGCCCTGCAGTCCCTCTTCGTCATATCCAGGTTCACTCCAGGCTCCATATTCGGCAACCGGTTCTTCACAATGATTGACCGTAGGCAATTCTGCCAGTCGGGCATTAAAATTTTCATAGTCCTTATAGGCGGCAGTAATACGGAATTTACCCAGGTAAATATTGAGATTGCCGTAAAGTGCTGAACCATCCAGGGTTTCAGTGATATCGCGGTATTTTGTGCTCCAGGCATATTCCGTGCTCAATTCCAGAATACCAGCAGTAAACAGCATTCTGCCGTCAAAAACGTCTCGCTGGTTATATTCATAATCTTCACCGTTAATATAGCTGCGGTAACTGAGTGCGCTGCCGCCTATAGTAACTGGCTTAATGATATGAGCAGAGAAATCGGCACCGACCACGATATCGTCCTTTTCCGGTGATACTTCATTAGGCAGAGAACCATAAATACCCTGAATTGCATAGTTTTCATAATTCAGCCGCAACTGCACTCCCTCAAGACGCTCATCTTCATTCATATCAGTATTATCATAAGCATGGATCACCATCCCGCTGCCAAACACTGTTTCATAATTCCCGGCACGCAGATAGATATTTTCACCGTTATATTCACCAAAACGCTCCACCCATTCGTGATATATATTAGCCGAACTCAGGTTTTCATCAGGAGCAAATTTGTTATATTCAGGAAATTCCGCCTTAAAGGTCATCCCGAACCGGAATTTGTTATAAGTGGCTGCAAATGAGAAATCGTTATCGATATAATGATGCAGAGAATCCTCCACCGTACGGTAAATATAAGTCATTTTATTAATTCCGCCGATAAAGAAATTACCTTCGGAAACTGATGCTGCACTGCTGCTTTTCACTTCTTTCCCCATTGCGATGAAATGCTGGATCTGCTCTTCTATTTCCACCTCATCCCCACGCTTGTAACCGTCATGCGTATACACTATATTCATACCGGGAGTGATTAAAATCGTTCGTGGTGGGTTTACCACGTTAAAGAGATTCATAGTTACCTGTTCCGGGTCAAACAGCCCCGTGAAGGCATAGTCATTTGATTTCAGGAAAGCTTTCGCTTTCTCTTTCTGACGGGGTTTATCAATATTGATTGCCAGCACCACCAGGTCTTCGGCATAATCTTCCTGAAAACGGCTGAGATGAGGCAGCGCTTTCTTGCAGGGTGTGCACCAGGATGCCCAGAAATCGATCAATACCAGCTTATCATTAACTTCTGAAAGACGGACGGTATTGCCCTCGGCATCAGTAAGCTCAAAATCCGGTGCCTGCTGTAACTGTTCTCCTGCTGATAGTGTCCCGCAAAGTAATATCAGTATCATGATTATATAAAAGTATCTCATTATTCCCCCACAACTTTTTTGATGACATTATAAACCTGCCCGGTATCACCTGTCCAGGTTTCGGGATGATTCTGCAGCCAGACGACAACACTGAATTTAGGTGGCAAATCGATGCTGACTTCAAGCGTGAGTTCGGTATTAGTTATACTCTCTTCAAAATTTGTTTCCATTCCGGCAATTACGCGGTTTTCAAAATATACTGCTGGTGAGAAAATATAATGCATATCGGGATCTTCTTCCAAAACTACGGAGCGTAGCATAAGATCATCACCCGTTAATATGCCAGTTGTTTCCCAGCTTACATCTGCAATAATTGTATTACCTGATACATTGATATCAAGAGATGTAAATCTGAATTGCAGTTCTTCACTCACAGCCAGCTGATAGCGCGCTTCATATTCCTGCAAATTGGCTGCTCCGGCACCTACTACCCGATATTGACCCTGGAAAATTGCCGAAGGCTGGGCACCGCCATAATAAATGGATTCAGGAAAATATACTGATCCCGGATCGGAATCTGCCACGTATTCCAATATGACCATCTGTTCACCATATTCATCATGCATTTCTGAAAGTTTTGTGGATGCTGCCGGACAGTTCCCGCAGGTGGTTGCCGTGAAATACTGCACTAAAATCACTGGTTTAGAAGGATCAAGCTCCGGTGGCGAAACCTGATTACCGATGAAAAAGTAGTGATCTCCTTCTTTATGCAGATAATCTTCCTGTTGTGCTATCAGAAAAGTGCTTCTATCAGGCAAGGTTCCCTGGAGTTCCCATAAAACACGGCCCGATTTCCAGTAATCTTCCAGGTTTCCCAGCAATTGCAGATCATTTCCGTATTCCAGATAATAGTTAGCATATTGGTGTTCAATATCGGCTTTATTCTGCTTATCCTGCAGGTAACCGCTACTATACCATTCCATCACTCCATCCAGACTATCCGCTGATGCAGATTGCAGAGCAGAAAAAAAGGAGAGCATATCCCCTTCTAAAACTGCACTTTTAAAAGGCTCATGCTCAAAACGGTCGCAGGAACTCAGCAGCAGCAACGGTATTATCAATAAGAAAACTTTCTTCATATTATTCTCCAACGCTGTTTTCCTGCATATTTTTTCCCATATCTTAGATGTCAACACTTTAATCGTGATAAAGGCATCATCCTGAGAGCACGTGCACCGCTGGCGTATTGCGCAAGTGGGGCGCGAACATGGTTTCTATAAAGTTCCGGATGCTGAAAAGTCGTTGTTCTAGCCCCACTTCCGGAGTACCGGTAGCGGTGCAAGTCACGCTTACCTGAAAAATGGGCAAAAAAAAGTGCGGCAGGAAAAATGGTGAAAAAACCTACCGCATTATTAAACCAGAATCAAGTTATTCAATAAACAATAATCGTTCCACAACAGAACTTTATATTTCGGGAAACCGCCAAATCCTTGCTATTTCTGAAATTCGCCGGTAAATTTATTTTTCTGCCGTCCTCATCGAATCCGGGGCATGTTCAAAAAAGCAGATAATGCTCGGAATCGCGCGCTTGATTCCGCACCATAACGGTTTTCCTTGCTTCCTGAAAATTATTATCTAAAATTATCCGGAAGTGCGGTTGTGTTCATCTAATCATTTTATTATTGTGATCTTAAAATGGAAAAAGCGGAAGGAAAATGATGGGAAACCTTCCGCCTTTATTTATCGTAAGAAGTTAACAATGTTCTTTAATACATTTCCTGTTCCACATCACGCAAAATATATTGAGCCCCGCTTCCAGAAAAATACCTTTACAGTTCAATCGCTTAAATAATTTTGTTGGAATTAATTATCTGAAAGGAAAAAGGTGTATGGAAGAATTAAAAGTATATCTGATTACTCTTTATCATAATATATATGATCAGGCAACCAGAGATATATTTACACGTATCGGCTTGATCCAGTTGGGCATACTGGTTACGATACTGGTTGCTTCCTACTATCTGGCGATGTTTTTCAAAAAAAACCTCAGACACATCAGCGAGAAAAAAGAAAAGCTGAAACCCTTACTGGATAGCTTTAATTATTTTTATTTTCCTATTTTCTTTTTCATTATTGCATCAGCAATACGTTTTGCCTTTCAGCAGATTGGCTGGAATGATCTGCTCTTTAATATCTTTGTTACCTATTTTGCAGTACGCATCATTAACCGTCTGCTGAAGATATTATTTAAAAATGCGCTCTGGCTCCCGCCTGTACGCGTTATAATCTGGATTTTTGCCCTCCTCAAAGTGCTAAAACTGCTGGACGTAACCCTGGTGGCAATGGATAAGATTGGTTTCGATTTTGGGGGTACTCATCTTTCTCTGCTGATTCTGGTCAAGGGTGTTCTTACCATATTAATAACCTTGTGGCTGGCTGATAAAATCGCAGATCTGATGAACCTCAAAATCTCCAAAAGTGAACGGCTTAATCCTTCGCTGAAAATATTACTTAGTAAAACGCTCCGGATTACTCTACTGATCTTTGCCATCCTGATCGCCATTGACTATATCGGCATTAAGCTTACCGCATTTGCCGTTCTCGGCGGCGCTATTGGTGTGGGTATCGGTTTTGGTCTCCAGAAGATCGTTTCCAATTTTGTCTGCGGATTTTTCCTGCTCATGGATAAATCAGTTAAACCCGGTGACGTGATCGAAATTGCCAATACTTTCGGAACCATCCAGTCGCTGAGCGGGCGCTATATAACGGTTCTCACCATCGAAGGCAAGGAGCATCTCATTCCTAATGAAGACCTGATTACCCAGAGAGTAGTAAACTGGTCACATTCTAACCGCTTCATCAGGCTGGCAGTTGATGTGGGCGTTGCTTACTCTACAGATATTCCACTGGCGCTCAAACTGCTGGAAGAAGCAACTGCCAACGTTAAGAGAGTTTCAAAATACAGAGCTCCACAGGCACTGATCACTAATTTTGGAAATAGTTCCATTGACCTGCGCATTACCTTCTGGATTAAAGACCCGGAATTTGGTACTGATAATATCACCAGCAATGTGCGCCTTGAAATATGGAAAATTTTTAAGAAGAACAATATCCAGATACCTTTCCCACAGAACGATGTGTATATCAAATCAATGCCGGAACAGACAAATCCCACTATTGATCTGCCAATAGTTAACAAGGAATTATAATGAAGATTTTAATTGCTGCGTTTATCCTGGTTATGCTTTCTGCCTGTACAATTTCTGATGACAAGAACTTTGACATCTCAGGTTACGTATATGAGACAAACGGAGAGCTTGTTAAAGATGCGGGAATTGTCATTTCATACTACCTGGAATTGAATGGAAGCAGACCAGAGGCTTATTTCGCTTATGAAGTACCATATTCTGCTAATGTGAAAGCATGGATAACGAGATCCTCAAACAACGAAAATATATTCACTCTAATTGATGAACATAAGGAAGCGGGACAGTATGCCATTATCTGGCATGGCACAAATAGCGAGGGTATTGCAGTTATTAGCGGATATTACACTTTCCACTTACTTATTAATAATGAAGAATCTACTCAGAAGTTCTTTTTAAACTGCTCGTATGTCAACAGTCATGGTACAGATGTCGAAGTTTATGCTACTACCGATGATTACGGGTATTTCGCTATCAGCCAGCAGGATTTGGCTTTTAATCATGCTGAAAACGAGATGGAAATCTTCGATGAAAATGGCAATTATATCGGTATGGGTTATGTAACTCGCACAATCGATATCTGGGCTGTCCATACCCAATATAACGCAGTCTGCCTCGATTCAGTATATATCTATGATAAGGGAGTTTCTGATTTAAAGATTTATTTTGATTCCGACTGATAATGCCTTCTGAAATTCAAGTAAAGAAACTTCTCAGGAAAAACAGATTTCCGGAAGCATTTGCCGGCAAATATGCTTTTTCACCTTATATGGGCTGCAGCCATGACTGTAAATACTGCGACGGCAGATATGAAAAATACCATTTCGAAGGAGACCTGCATCAGGATATCTCCGTTCGCATAAATGCCCCTGAACTATTGGCACAGGAATTACCAAAACTGCGGGAATTCGGTCCCATCTGCATTTCTTCCGGCATTTCAGATGCTTATCAGCCTGCAGAACGGAAATATGGTTTAATGAGCGAATGCACATCTATCCTGGCAGAATACGATTTTCCGGTGATATTGCACACCAAGTCAAACCTGATGCTGCGTGACTGGTTAAACTGGGAAAAGATCAACCGGCGGAGTGGAGTAAATTTATATGTTTCCATCACCTGGCTGGATGACAGTATGCGTCAGAAATTCGAACCAGGCGCCAGCAGCGCCTCAGAACGCTGGGAACTGCTCCGGATCGCCCATAATGCCGGTTTTAAAACAGGGGTGCTGGCTATGCCCCTGATCCCCGGGATTTCTGATTCCGATGAACACATACGTAAATTGCTGACTAAAACCAGGGAACTGGATCTCGATTTTATCTGGATCGCCGGACTCACGCTAAAACCTGGCAGACAAAAAGACTACTTTCTCGATTTCATTAATAATGAATTCCCCCGGCACCTGCAGAAAATGACCGGATTATACCTGAATAATGATCAATATGGAGCACCATTAAATGGCAGACAGTTTTACCGGCAGATAATGCCGTTATATGAAGAATACGGTTTCACTGACTGCATTCCACATCAGGTTTTCAAAGGTAAATTTGCCCTCTATGATGAAATTTCCATCCTCCTGCATGATATGCAAAAACTTTATAGATTAAAAGGCATTCACACTGCCAGATTGAAAACCGCTGCCTTCAAATATGCAGAATGGCTCAAAGAACAAAAGGACTACATTGCCCATCGCCGTAATATCAGCTACAATGTAATTGACATAGAAATAAAGAAACAGCTTGCAAGCGGAGAGTTCTCTCAGATAATAGAAAATAGAAAACTGACTGTGTTTCTGCAAAGAATTTTTCTAAATAATAAATTTCTGGATTACTCAACCCTGGAACTGAAAGATGAGACAGATTTAACATACACTTTTAACGGTAATCCGTAAGAGTGTTGAAAAAAAGATCAAACAGGCAGTTACGCCATAAAGATCAATTTTCTCAAGTTATAAATCTACCTGTAGCACAGACGTCTCGTCTGTGGAAATTTTCCAATGACTACGATTTTACAGTAAATTGCAGAAGACTATAAAAGTGGTTCACAGACGTCTCGTCTGTGGAAATTTGGGACTGACTAAGATCTTTATTGTAAATTTCAGAAGACCACCAAAGCGGTTCACAGACGTCTCGTCTGTGGAAATTTGGGACTGACTAAGATCTTTACTGTAAATTTCAGAAGATCACCAAAGCGGTTCACAGACGGGGACGTCTATGCTACAGGAAAATAAAAACTGTCATTAAAATCCGGGTTTATCTTTCGGTTTAACTTCCTTCAGCTCATCATCGCCGTCTTCATTAAATCTGGGATGATGTTGCCCCACGGGCGCATTGTCAAACACCATTCTGTTCACCATTTGAGCAATAGGGACATAATCAGTTGCTGCTGTGGAAATAGCTGTCTGGATAACGGCTGCCAGCAGATTAGTATCGTCGCTGGATGTGTCCACTTCCACTTTTCCGTAGTAATTCCAGAGTATATCACCGGTCGTGGTTGATCTGATATTAAATTCCACGGCTACGGATACAGCACCTCCGGTTATATGATAATCCTTATTCCATTCCAGAATTTTGGTTGTCATCACGGCATCTGCCCCAAAATATTCCTTAAACTGAGGTAACACGGCATCAGAAATGATCTCCGTATCATATAAACCCTCTGACTGTAAAAATGGCGTGGTTACTTCCAGAGGTAAAAAATAGTAACCCGTGGCATTGGCACATTCACTCAAAGTGGACATAAAATATTCTTTCGCTTCCGGTGCGGTTGATTCGTTTATAGGCGGCAATATCAGAATGGTTTGGGGTCTTTGCTCATACATTAAAGGAAATACGCTGGATTTGGTTCTTTTATTCACGGAACAACCCGTTAAAAGTATGATCACTCCCAGTAATATAGCGATGTTTCTCTTATTCATTTGAATCTCCCTTTGCCAGTTGCGCTCTCATTGTTTCAATAAATTTTGCTGATTCAGGATACAGCCTCACTTCCTTATCAAAATATTCCAGTCCTTCTGTGATCTTGCCTTCTTCGATCAGGTAATAGCCATATTCGCAATATATTCCCGGAGGCACCTGTTTTTTGCCGGCTTCAGTCTTACGGAAGATCTTCTCAATATTGTTTTTATGCTTGATCAATGTCTCTTCACCGGGTGATTTCTTATACTGATAAAGCGAATATGAGTAATAACCCCAATAATAGGGCGTGGTTGCCACACAACCGGTTAACATGATCAATGCTAATAGTAAAGGTAATAGGATTTTTTTCATCTTAAATCAATCTCCCTGGTTATTTTATCATCGAAATATAATTCTCTTTGTACCACAATTTCTCCAGCTCTAAATATCGTTACAATATGAGTCCCCGGTTTTATCTGATAAACCACATCCGGCTTTTCGGGATCAACCTGCACCAAAGATCCGTCATCGATCTGCATGGTCACATTTTCCAGGTTTCCCGTCAATTTCAGGAAGGCAGCTTCATCTTTCTGGATAATAGTCGTATTAACGGTGGTACAGCCGGTTATGATCAGGATCAGGCTGATCAGGGTCAGACTTAGTATCATTTTCATAAATATTTTCCCCCTATTCCATGATTTCTGCTACAAATATATCTGCGAGTGAAAAACCGGAAACATCTCCTTCCACTAAGCTGCAAATTGAAATTTCATCTACCAGAGTTTGACCAAGCTGACTATCAATCCTGAGTTTACCAATAACCTCACCCGGCAATTCAATATCAATCCCCGTCTGTGGATTATGAACAACTTTTCCTCTTTTCATAACGGCAAACGTGTCACCCACCTTGATATTCTGTGATTTTCCGCCGGACATTATGATCTGATCTCCATCAATATCCAGAATATAAGCGCGCCAGGCTTCATTAAGCAGATTTTCTACCACATTACTCACCAGCTTTGATATGGCAGCATCAAGCGCCTTGTCGTTCAGCGATGAATCATAACCGGCATGTGAACCGCCACCTAACACTGTTCCTGCTTCCGATGAGGCTTCACCACTGCCTTCCTCGGCATAGATTACCTGACCCGTTTTAACGTTTACCAGACGTATATTTACCTTCGCATTGGCAGTCTGCTTCTTGGTGCGCGAAAATATATCAACTTCACTGGTATTCGCCCTGCCAAATTCGGACACCGACCCTACAATCACATAATCAGAGGCAAGTTTAAATGTGGAAGAATCAGTATTCGCAAAATTCATCCCCTCCAGATCCGGTCTTTCAAACATTAAAAATTTCCCTGTCTTGGTTAATTTCGTGCTCAGGATGTCCATTGCCTGATTACCGATCTTTGTGTCTTCATTATTAAACAGGTTCCCTCTGCCGTATTGAGTTTCATTGGAAAACCGGACAATCGTCACTTTCCTTTTCAATGAATAATCATCTGCAGCTAAAAGTGTCTTGCTGATTTCCGGCTCAGACGGCATAATATTTACCACTTCCGGCTGCTGTACTGTTGCACAGCCGGTGAGTAATATTATTACTAATGCCGGATATAATACTTTCCATACATTCATGTAATCACCCCTTACTTTGAATTATTATTTTTAACATGCAAATATGGATTTTTTCCTTTGATTTCTGTCAAGCAAAGAATTGATACTCCAGTACGGTCTCGGCTTAATTGATACTGTTCAGTGTAACTCTTTATATAATTACCAAAATTCTTAAAATGAAGATGAAATGTGCACATCTGCTACGCTTTAGGCAGGATTGTCGTAATTGACAAAACCTAATTTCCTGAGATAGTCTAGGGAATGTTAATTAGTCCGTAGGACTTATCTATTTGTAGAATATAATATTACCCCCTCCCACCCCAGCGACCGGCTCCGCCAGTCGCTGGGGTGGGGGGGATGACCGATGTCTATTTCTACAATTAAATATCCCCTATGGGGAAAACGAAAACAGTGATAAGTGACTTTATAATAGATACTTATAAATGTACTAACTTGAACTGAAATTGCCAGAAAACAATAATTGTGCATTATTATTGATATTATTCAGCATAAGTTCAGAACACCTGACCTCATAAGAAGTAACTAAATTGTAATACCATACATTTCAATATATTATCTCTTATTCACATTTTATACCTTGCCAAAATAAAGATTTATAATTGAACTTAATTTTTGAAAAACAGGGAGGATATAATCAAAGATACGCCGGGAAATGCATTACTCATCACACACTGAAAGACGTGAAGTCCATTTTCAATTTCTTTGTTATTTGTTTAATCTCTTTCTTTATTGGGCTTATTAGAAATATTTTCCTATAATTAATCCGCCTAAGTTACTGTTATATTAATAAATACAACTCTCAAATAAAAAGTGACAGTAAAGTGACAATCTATTTGATTTATTTTTATAGCTTTAACCTGTGTTTGTCACTCTTTTTCAATTTTTTGCAAATATATACCCATTATTTGTATTTTTTTAGTAGTAATTTAGACCGTAAATATAATGCAATCATTCGGATTAAGTATAAGGCTTATTCTTAAAATCGGGGTCATTTTATAATCTTTGAAGTCAGGTGTTCTGAAGTTATTGAAAAGGAGTGCCTGAAACCGAACAGTCTCGCTTAATTATTTTTTATACAATTAAGCTTTTTCTTGACAATCAGCTATTATATTATTTACTTTAATTAGAAGTAAAAAATATTATGCGGTTTATCTCTGATTGTTGTAATACACCCAGCACTTCGGTTGTATTTTATCTTTGTAATTGGCTGTTAAATATGTTTTATTGGAGGATATGATGAAAAAACAATCAGCTTTTTGGGGGCTTTTATTGTCATTTACAGTGTGGCACGCCACAGTTATCAATGTACCGGGAGACTATCCTACGATTCAGGGAGGTATAAATGCCTCAGTGAATGATGACATAGTACTTGTGCAACCCGGCATTTACTTCGGCGATATCGACTTTACTGGAAAAGAGATTACCTTATGTTCCCTGTTTTATACCACTCAGGATACAAGCTATATTTCAGAGACAATCCTGGATGGCAATAATTCCGGCAGCGTTGTAAAGTTTGAAAATGGGGAAAATTCCAATTCTATTTTAAGCGGTTTTACTATTACCAATGGAAATGCCTATTCCGGAGGAGGAATTTATTGCACCAATTCTGAACCGGTTTTAGAGAATTTGAGGATTATCAATAATGTCGCCTGCATTGGAGGTGGGATTTATTGTTATGACAATTCCGGACCCAATATGACAAACCTGACAATAGCAGGTAATTTTGCAGAAGATATGGGTGGTGGGATCTACTGCTTTGACAATTCTGATCTTCACTTGAATAATGTGAGGATAATAGATAATTCGGCAGAAATGGGTGGCGGGATTTTTTGCATTGATTATTCTAATCTTCTTTTAATTAATGTAGTTATAAGGAATAATTCAGCTTATGGTGGTGGCGGAATATATTGCTATGATCATTCAGGTCCAAATTTAAATGGTGTAACCATTACTGATAACTCAGCAATTTTTGGTGGTGGTATTCTCTGCAATTGGTATTCCAGTCCGAATTTCAGCAGTAGTAATCGCTGTAATATATTTCTGAACGGAGTTAATAACCGGGGTGTCGGTTGTGATATCTATACTGACTCCAATATCAATGTTATTGTTGATACTTTTACTGTTATGAATCCCACAGATTTTCATACTTCCCCGCTTGAGAACTTCACGTTTGATATCTTGAACGGAATCCAGACTCAATTTAATGCCGATCTTTTTGTTTCCTCAGAAGGTGATAATAATAACAGTGGATTAACTGTTGATGAACCGTTAAGAACGATTCAGTATGCCTGTTCAATTATATTAGCCGACAGCCTTGACCCTCATACTATCTATCTTGCGGAGGGAATTTACAGCCCTGCCGTGAATGGAGAATACTTACCAGTTTCTATTCCGGAGTTCGTCACTTTGGAAGGCAATAATGAAGCAGAGGTCATAATTGATGGAGAATATTCGAACGGCGTTTTCAGGTTTGAAAATGTGGAGAATGTGAAAATTTCTGATTTAACTATCATAAATGGTTACCTGAGCCATGGTGGAGGTATCCACTGCTACTATTCCAATCCTGTTATAGAAAATGTGACAATTACCGGCAATATAGCAACTTCACAGGGTGGTGGCATTTACTGCACAAATTCCAATCCCGTGTTAACTAATATTACGATAACAGATAATAATGCAAGTCTGGGTGGTGGCATTTATTGTTTTCATTCCGATCCCGTCTTCACAAATGTAACAATTGCCGGAAACTTAGCCCATCTTTCGGTAAAATGCAGCTAAGTTATTGAAATATAAGGATCCGATTTTCAATTTAGGCACTACTTTTGAATAGGTATTTTTGTTATTTTTCGATCAGTTTTAATTGGAATATTTAGGAGTTCATATATATCCTG
>JAIPGO010000116.1 GCA_021736135.1 Candidatus Cloacimonadota bacterium | reverse complement strand
AGACCGGCTCCGCCGGTCGCCGGGGTGGGGGAGGATGATATTATATTCTACAAATAGATAAGTCCTACGGACTAATTAACATTCCCTAAACTATCTCAGGAAATTTAGTTTTGTCAATTACGATAATCCTGCCAAAAGCGTAGCAGATGTGCACATTTCATCTTCATTTTAAGAATTTTGGTAATTATATAAAGAGTTACACTGAACAGTATCGATATAATTCACTATAAGTTATTAAAAATGGGTACTTGAAAGTGAACAGTCTCTAATCTCAGATAAAAAAAATCTTCATATTTCCTTGACAACAGTAATTAAATAATAATAATAAAAAAGAAAAATAAAATTATCGGAGGCGAAAATGCCACTTAAAAGGCTGGAAGATTTATTTGAACTTATTAAGACGATGCCCAAAAGGAGAGTTGTGGTAGCCTGTGCCCAGGAAGAAAACACGATTCTCTCAGTTAGAGATGCCATTAAATTAAATTTTGCCAAAGTCACGCTGGTCGGGGATGAGACGCTCATCAAGGAAATCTGCCTGAAAAATGATATTGATCCTTCCATCTTCAGAATCATAGACGAACCTGATGACCTGATGGCAGGGAAAAAAGCTATCGCTTTAATAAAACAAGGCAAAGGCGATGTTTTGATGAAAGGTTTGATTTCCACCGATAAGCTCCTGAAATGCATTCTAAACAAAGAAGACGGCTTGATGATCCCGGGTGCCATTTTAACCCATATTTCCATTGCTGAGATACCTAATCATCGCAAACTCCTCCTATTCTCTGATGCAGCTTTCATACCGCGTCCCAGTATTGACCAGAAGATCGCCATGACCGGTTACATTATTGAAACTGCCCGTAAGATCGGTATCGAAAGACCAAAAGTAGCTATCATATCCTTTTCGGAAAAGGCTAATCCCAAGATCAAAGAAGCAGTGGATGGTTTGATTATATCCAAAATGGGTGAACAGGGATTGATCAAGCATGCAGACATTGACGGACCACTTTCCATTGATCTGGCTATTGATCCCGTAAGCGTCAAGACAAAAGGCGTTAAAAGCTGCGTGCAGGGCGATGCCGATTGCCTTGTGTTCCCCTTTCTGGAAGTGGGAAACGTTTTCTTTAAATCATTAACTTATTTTGCCAAAGCCGAAATCGCTACTTATATTGTGGGCACACAGGTTCCTATAATCATCTCTTCCCGCGTTGATACGGAAAAAAGCAAGCTTTACTCAATCGCCTTTAACTGCCTGATGTGTAAATAGGAGAATGTATGAAATTAGCAATTGCTTCTGATCATGCAGGTTTCCGGCTGAAAGAACAACTTAAAAAATACCTGAAAGATCACGAGATCGTTGATTTCGGAACTGACAGCGAAGAAAGCATGGATTACCCGGATACGGGATTTCCGGCAGCTGATGCAGTTAGCAATAAGGAATGCGAACGAGGTATCCTCATCTGCGGAACCGGGATCGGGATGTCAATTGTCGCCAACAAAGTAAAAGGTATAAGAGCAAGTCTCTGTACGTCCCGAGAGGTAGCCATACTCACCAGAAAACATAATAATTCTAATATTCTGGCGCTTCCAGGTCGTTTTCTTGACTATAAAGAAGCAACCGAAATTGTTGACGCCTGGTTGAATACTGAGTTTGAAGGCGGCAGACACCAGCTTCGTCTGGATAAGATTGCTGCCCGTGAAAATAAATAAATATTTTAGGAGATAATGATGCATTATATTAAAGCTCAAGACCCGGAACTTTATGCAGCAATGCAGAATGAAGTGAAACGCCAGGCTGGTAACCTGGAACTTATTGCCAGCGAGAATTTCGTCTCCCGGGCAGTTCTGGAAGCTGCCGGTAGTGTTCTAACTAACAAATATGCCGAAGGTTACCCCTATCGCTGGAGCAAAAAAACCGATAAGATCAACTATAAACTTTACGGTCGCTATTATGGCGGATGTGAATATATCGATATAGTTGAACAACTGGCAATTGAACGTGCCAAGGAACTCTTTGGTGCGGAACATGCCAACGTGCAGGCTCACAGCGGCAGTCAGGCAAATATGGCTGCTTATTTTGCTCTGGTTAAACCAGGCGATACAGTTCTTTCTCTGGAACTTTCTCATGGTGGACATCTTACACATGGACATCCGCTCAGTTTCTCAGGAGCACTATATAACATTGTTCCCTACCAGGTAAATAGAGAAACCAGAATGTTTGATTATGATATGATCAGAGCATTAGCGCTGGAACACAAACCCAAGCTGATCTTAACGGGTGCCAGTGCTTATCCACGGGCTATAGATTTTGCCATTTTCCGTGAAATTGCCGATGAAGTCGGCGCTAAACTGATGGTTGATATGGCTCATATTGCCGGTCTGGTAGCCGTAGGACTGCACCAGAGCCCAATTCCTTATGCAGATGTGGTTACAACTACCACACATAAAACCCTGCGCGGTCCTCGTGGAGGTTTGATCCTCTGTAAGGACGCATTTGCCAAAGACATTGACCGTGAAGTATTCCCCGGCGTACAGGGTGGTCCTTTAATGCACATTATAGCTGCCAAGGCAGCTGCTTTCAAAGAAGCTCTGCAACCGGAATTTAAAGTCTATCAGCAACAGGTTATTGATAATGCTCAGGCTCTGGCTACTTCATTGATGGATAATGACTTTGACCTCGTCAGCAACGGCACAGATAATCATTTGATGCTCATTGATCTGGGTCCCGAAGAAAATGGCGGCCCCAGTGGAAAAGCTATGGAAGGTTCCCTTGATAAAGCCGGAATTACTGCTAATAAAAATACTGTTCCTTTTGACACCCGCACCCCTTTCGTTGCCTCAGGTATAAGACTCGGTACTCCGGCAGTTACAACCCGCGGCATGAAAACTCCCCAGATGAGGATTATTGCAGATTTCATTAAGAAAGTTTATGATAATAACGATAATGAAGAAATTCTCACAGAGATAAAAAAAGAAGTCAGTGTTTTTTGTGCAGAATTTCCACTTTACCAGGATTTGATCGATTAGAATTTTGTTTTATTAAGAAAAAACCACCTTCGCAAAAGGTGGTTTTTTTCTTATTTTTCCGGCAATTCCATATTTAATCCCGGTTCATCTTCTGATTCAATGTTTCTATTCCGAAGTAAATAGTCTTTCACTATTTCAACACCTTCAAAAAATTCTTCAAAATGCTCCTCAAATACCATGATCCGTCTATGCTCATACCCGTGATCCGTGCGCTTGGATTCCGTTATCTTTAAATATTTCTGCTTGTCTTTATTGATCTTCACATCAAAAAAATATGTTCTCCGACCCGCAGGAACCTCTTCGTTGAATACTTCGTTATGCCTTTTAATCATCAAATCTCTCCTGAATCTTTGTTGTCTTTTTTTCCTTAACTATATAATCTATAATATGTCAAGTAATATCTTATTATTAGATATTATATTTTCTTTTTTTGTTTATTGCTGCTTCTTTTACATTAATGATCAGCCCTTCTCAGGCACTTGTGTTTCTCACTTATTCTGCAAATTTTGCCTTCTCTCACTTTTTCATTATACTATTTTTAGATTTTGTTAATTAAAATTAAAAAAATATGCTGGAGGATTTATGGAGCATTTAACAAAAGAATCTTTCCTGGAAAAGATTCATGATTATGTAAAGAACGAGGAATGGAAATTCCGGGGGGAATTACCCTGTATTATCGATTTCTACGCCGATTGGTGTGGACCATGCAAAGTGGTGGGACCAGTGCTGGAAGAGCTCGCTGAAGAATTTAAAGGTAAGATCAATATCTATAAAGTTAATACTGAAGATCAGCAGGAGCTCGCAGGCTCTTTCGGTATCCGCAGTATTCCTTCCATCCTCTTTTGCCCCAAAAACGGGCAACCTCAAATGTCGGTAGGTGCTTTATCCAAAGATGCTTTCAAGAATGTGATCAAAGATGTCCTGAAAGTCGATTAAGAAATAATTGGCGGTTATTCAGATTTTAGCTTGACAGTAAACAACCCCTGTCAATATTGTGTCACTTACGATGCGAGGTGGAGCAGTATGGTAGCTCGTCGGGCTCATAACCCGAAGGTCGGAGGTTCAAATCCTCCCCTCGCTACCAAGTGGCGGCATAGCTCAGTTGGTTAGAGCATCGGAATCATAATCCGAGTGTCCGGGGTTCAAGTCCCTGTGCCGCTACCATTTAATTTTTTTAGAAATCCCGCGCGCCAATAGCTCAGCTGGATAGAGCATCGGATTTCTAATCCGAGGGTCAGGGGTTCGAGTCCCTTTTGGCGTGCCATTTATATATGTGTTTGATGGTGGCTGTAGCTCAGTTGGTTAGAGTGCAAGATTGTGGATCTTGATGTCGTGGGTTCAAGTCCCATCAGCCACCCCATAAATTTATGCCAGTCTTCGACTGGCTTTTTTTTGGCTATAAGACTTCTGAAGATTCTACGTTCTTTTTCCCGCCGGGAGTTAAGAAAGTCAGTTGGGAATGCTTTGTTTTGCTTTCCTGGATTATCCAATCCTGCCATTCTAACGGGATTTTTTCCTTAACTGAATGCTCGATGATGATTAGTGTATCATCATTGAGTGCGCTGCTTTCCGATAATTCCTGCAGGGTTAGCTTCACCAGACCTTTTTCATAAGGTGGATCCATAAAAACTATATCGTAAGCCTCTTCCGCTTTTGCCAGATAGGAATTTACTTTACGGCGATAGATCTTGCTGCGTTCCCGGCAGCCAAGTAATTCGATATTCTTTTTGATAGTGTCTATTGCATTATAGGAAAATTCCACAAAAACGCTGCGCGATGCGCCCCGGCTTAGTGCTTCCAGTCCCACAGCTCCGCTGCCGGAATAGAGATCCAGGAAACTTTTCCCTTCGCAGTCACCTATTATACTGAACAGACTTTCTCGGGTGTAATCAGTAGTTGGACGGGCGGTATTACCAGGGACCGAAAAGAGATTTCTTCTCTTGAACTCACCTGCGATGATCCTCATTTTTTTACAATCCTTTCCGGTTTATCAAACTTTAGCTCCAGTTGTTGTGATTTATAGATATAATGCGGACAGGTAATCAGGATGGTAGTACTTTCCTGTTTACAGCTTCTTTCACAGCGCTGACACAGTTTATTCACACTTTTTTTATTGCTCATTAATATATTTTTTAGTCAATTAGATCTTCCAGTTCTGCTAAAGTAATTTCCTCCGGCTTTAATCCTTCCGAAAGTTTCTTTGCCAGCAAAGCATTTATTTCATCATTACTCATACTTCGCAATTTACGCAGCATATCTGTCAGTTTTTCGTTAATATTTTCCTGAAGTTTTTTCTCGGCAGCATCGTCTTTGATTGCTGTTGCTTCATCTATCAAACCCTTGGTCATTGCCTCTTTATAATTACTGGTAAAATCTTTTACTCCCGGCATTAATTCTTCTTCCTGCTTCTTCCTTGTCTTTGGTTTGGGAGGAACAGGAACTTTTTTCTCCTGGTAAACCTCACCGCTTATTTTAGGAAATGGTATCTCTTCATTTTCAGGGGTAGTCTCAATTTCATCCCAGATCTCATCTCTAGCCTGTTCTTCCAAAGCCTCCTGCCTGTCCGGTGGTGCTTCTTCAGGCTTATCTTCTAATTTCTCTTCTTCGGCAGTAACTGGTAATTCTGTTTCGGGAGTTTCTGTTTCTTCAATTATTTCCGGAGTACCGGCTTCTCTCTCGAAGTCCTGGCTGATATCTTTCAGAGCTTCGTCAGTAAATTGCTGCAACTCACCGGGAATTATCCTGAGACCGATAATATCATCCTTGCTGAAAGCTTCTTTTACTCTTTGAGGATAATCCTCCCATTTCGTTTTGACGATCGCTGTTACTGCTGCCTTAATTTCTGCAAAATAGCTTTTCCCCTCTTTTTCCTGTAGATATAGGTATATTGCCAGCGCATAGGCAAATTTCTCCTGGGAAACATATAATTTCGCCAGAGTCGGGGTCGGTTTTGTTTTCTCCATCTTCACCTCTCGCATTTGATCAATGGCTTTATCTCTGCCAGTGTCTTTTCTCCAATTCCCTTCACTTCCAGTAATTCTTCGATAGTACGAAACTTTCCCTTGGCTTTTCTTCTGTCAATGATTCGTTGTGCTTTCACTTTCCCAATACCGGGTAAACCTACCAATTCATTAAGATTTGCGCTATTAATATCAAGCAAAACTGAGACATCAGGTGTTACCGGTTCTGCCACAACCTTTACACTGTCACCGAATATAACCAGATAAGGCATCAGCCTTTCCAGGGTTTTTTCTCCGATGCCTTTCACTAAAAGCAAATCCTCAGTACGTACAAACTGTTTCTGCTCCCGATATTCCACGATGCGCTGCGCCATCACTTCCCCAATACGTGGCAGGTATTGCAAATCCGTAACGCCGGCTGTACGGATATCTACCTTTTCGTCATATATTCCCAGACTGTCTATTTCTCCGGTATAGGCTGGCTCATTCTGAGTTGCCACATATTTTACCACCAAACCCAGAAACAGCGCAAACAGGATAAAAACCACCATCCTGCGCTCCTGTTGAGTTAGATAATCTTTAGTCCGAAACATAACCTTTATAAAGAAAATAAGTGAGAACTCTACCCACTTTCCTCAGGGATTCCGCAGAGCATTTATCGGGTGTATCCCGCGTAGTATGCCACCACTCGTAATCAAAATCAATGATGTCTATCGCATTGAAACCTGCCTGAATAAGTCTGTAATGGTCATCAAATACTGCCTTGTCTATACGGGTTTTAAATTCACTTATTTCCAGCCGGTCGGCTATATTCCAGATTTTCCGAACCAGGGCTGGACTGTTATGATATGAATGGTATTCCAAAGGTATCTCCAGATCGTTATCTCCGATCATATCGATTACGATCGCCAGTTCAGGCTTTTCTCCCGAGTAGTTTTGCGCAAAATATTCCGAGCCCAGGCACCAGCTATCATTCTGCTCATATTGCCCCATATCCTCAAGATCAAAAAATACCAGATCAACTCCATATTCCGGGGGCATAGTTGTGCTCAATATTCTGCCCAGTTCCAGCAGTACTGCCACTCCTGAAGCTCCGTCATTACCTCCGGGTACCGGGATCTGCCATTTTTCTGTATCTTCTTCCTTATCTGACCAGGGGCGTGTATCATAATGGGCACCAAAAAGTATTCTTCTGCTTAATTCCGGATAGAAACTGCCAATAATATTAACTCCTGACAGAGTATCTCCTTCGATCTCAACGCTAAAGGTCTGATCATTAACCTCTGCCCCATATTTTTGCAACTTGCTGATTATATAATCGCGACATAACTCTATCTCCGGACTCCCCGGGACTCTAGCTCCCAGTTCACACTGTTCCAGCAACATCTTATATGCAAAATTCCCGTCAAATTCAGGCACTTTTCCCGAACATCCAGCCAGTAATACCAGCATCCCGGCAAATATCACTCTCATAGTTGTTCTCATAACCACTCCTGAATATATATTTTACTCCCAATCCCATCTGTCAACAGTTTTCCATCATCCATCACTTGTCCTGACGAAATGATATGGAGACGGATTCATTATCCCTTGATAATAATTTTTCTTTTCCAGTCTCAACCTTAAGGCATTCAGCCATTTTGTCTTATTCCCGTTAACTTGATCCACTGCCAGATCGTTATGCAGAATATTACTCGTAAACAGACGGCTGAGAATTATGTCCTTTCTAATAAAAGGAATAATTTCACTTAATAATTCAATATATTCCTCAACAGGCATCTGGGTCACTTCCCCATTATTCCACATTTCAGCCAGACGCGTGCCTTTATAAATGACCAGATTATGAAATTTTATCTCCACAATTTCCTTCTGCGCAGAAACCCATTGCACAGTCTCTATCATATCTGAAAGCGTCTCGCCGGGTATGCCCATTATCAGATGGACTCCCACTGAAATACTGAATCTACGGCACATTTTAACAGCTTTTTCACAATCTGCAAAACTGTGCCCTCTGTTTAAATAATTCAGGCTTCTGTCATGTATGCTTTGTAAACCAAGCTCTAACCTTACCGGTTTTACCAGTCCCTGTAATATGGTCAATATTTCCTCATTTACATAATCCGGACGTGTGGATACAACCAGTTCCACTACTTCAGGATCGGCTGCTGCTGTTTTAAAAAGTGCTTTCAGCATTTCCGGCTCACCCGCCGTCGAGGTTTCATCCTGAAAATAGGCGATAAATCTTTCCGCATCACAATGTTTTCTGATTATGGCTTTCCCTATGTATAACTGCTTCTCTAAAGAATTGTCCTGCGTCTGATAGTTTCCCCGGAAACTGTCCGGATTACAGAATATGCAGCCGCCCTTTGCCCGGTGCGGACATTCGATCCCCGTACTCAAACCTACCCGAAAAACTCTGCGCCCATAACGTGCCTTCATAGCTTCCGCATAAGTAAATATCAGTTCCTCCAGCCTCATGATAATTCTCTTGAGAATTACTTCTCAATTGTTTTCAAAAGTTCTTCTGTAATGTACTTAAATTCCTTTTCACTCAGACTCAACACATCAAAAAGCAGTTCTCCTTCCCGTAAAATTCCCAGTACCGGCTTTTCACCCTTCAGCAACTTATAATATATCTGCTCAGCAATCTTCTCTTTCCGGGGCAGTATTATTTTTACGGCATAACTCGGGATTTGCAGTTCCGGCATCGTCCCCCCTCCGCAGCGACCAAAGCTTTCCACTATCTCGCTCTTAATCCCTGATCCTGCCAACTGTGCTTTCAGCGTTTCCGCCATTTCCAGTTTCTTTTTACTGCTGCGGTTCAGCATTTCAAAGATCGGCAGCCAGACAATCATATCCTTATCCCGCAGATAGGCTTTCATCACACTAAGCAGCGCTGATATCGTCAGTTTACCCACGCGCAGCGCTCTCATCAGTGGTGCTTTTGCCAGTCGTTTCACATATTCCTTTTTCCCGGCAATAATCCCTGCCTGCGGACCTCCCAATAGTTTATCTCCGCTGAAACAGACAATGTCTGCTCCATCTGTCAGAGCACTTTGCACATCTGGTTCCTTTTCCAGCAGTAGATTTTCGGGTTTGCGCAATAAGCCGTTGCCCTGATCATAAACCATTATCAGATTATGTTTATGCGCCAGTTCGGCCAGTTCCACCACTTCCACTTCTTCCGTAAAACCACCTATATAATAATTAGATTTATGGGCCTTAAAAAGCATTGCTGTGTTTTCTGTTATCGCCTCTTCATAATCTTTTATCCTGGTGCGGTTCGTGCAGCCCACTTCCCGCATAATGGCACCTGATGCCTCCATAATATCCGGTATTCGAAAAGAACCGCCTATCTCGATCAGTTCCCCGCGTGAAACTATCACTTCCCTGCCCCCAGCCAGAGTCTGTAATATTAAAAATACTGCCGCAGCATTATTATTGACCACTATAGCAGCTTCAGCTCCGGTTAATTCCTGCAGCAGGCTTTGCACGTGATCATTACGCTGTCCGCGCTCTCCTTTCTCCAGATCAAATTCCAGGTTACAGTAGCTGATCACAGTCTCAGCAAGGTCTGCCATTACTTTGCTACCCAGGGGTGCTCTACCCAGATTTGTATGCAAAACGATCCCGCTGCCGTTTATCACCGGCTTTAAAGAGCTCTCAAACCTTATTGCCAGTTTTTCTTTACAGCGTTGAACTATCTCCCCGGGTTCTGCTGCTTTATTTCCTGCTGCAATCTCATCCCGGCAGATTGTCAATTCCTGACGCAGCATTTCTGCCACACGTTCGTGATCATATTCTGCGACCAGTTCCTGACCCGCTTCACTCTGCAATAAGATATCCACTCCCGGTAATTGACGGTATTTTTCATTACTCATTATCCAATTTCTCCTTTTCCGCAAAACATTCATACCAGAGCATTTTGCTGCCCCTGAATTCCAGAAGGCACTCATCCTCTTCAATTACATTGCTTAATCCCGTAAAATTTCCTTTGCTGAATGCGTCTTCCAAATTATATTGAAATCCCTTTAATGTCAATTTACTGAGCGTTCCCAGACTGAAAAAAGATACTGTCTGCCCTTTGCGATTATGAAATTTATGCCGCCCCGGCTCCAGAAGGCTCATCCTGCCCCAGTTGTCATAAAGATATATCTCAGATTTAAATGTCCTGCCGGATAACTCCAGATTATTCAATAACAGGATATTCGCCAGGTAATGATCTCCCCGTAATCCAGATGCTGCCATAATATGCACACATTCCGGTTCATAGCTTATCGCTACATCTAATGCCTTTTCCAGATCACTGTGCTCCTGATCAATCACCTCAATTATTTCACTATCAGGAAAAATGTCTGCAGTGATAGATTTTAAGGAATCGAAATCTCCCACGATTATATCCGGTAATATCCCCAGTTCACGGCAAATAGCGCTGCCCCCGTCTGCGGCGATCACCAGATCTGCCTGCTCCAATATATCTTTCAGAATTTTCTCAATGGGCTTCTCGCCATTGGCTATGATGCATATAGTCTTTCTTTTTTCATTCATAAAAACACAAACCTCATCATTTATCTTTATGGTTATTAATTACTTTTCCCCACTCTCCTGTCCAGAAAAAAGTCATAATGGTGATCAGTGATGGGTAATTATCAATTATCATGTGCCTCCTTCCATTGTTCAATTTCTTCCTCACTTAAAATTGGGCTTTCCGCTACTGCTCCAAAGTAATCATAAAGGGACAGGGTTTTATCCAGATCCTCGATAAGCACAAACTCTATCCCGAAATAATCAAGCAGATTATCCCATAAAATAAAACTCATATTGTCCTTATAAAGTACACTGCCGGTACAAGAGACAATTTTGATATCATCGCCTGCAAAGCATAGGCTTGTCCAGTGTTCTGTGGAAATCAGACGCACTGGACGATTCAGAACTTTCTCAAAACAATCCTCCAGAATCAAAGCCTGGTCGGTTTCTTTTGTATAAAGGTCAGAGGAGCTGCTAACCATGTCTCTTTCTCTGAGCATCCGCTCTTCAAGAGATACCCAGTAATCGAACTTATATTTGTCATTAAAATATTCTGCTGCTCTCACTTTTTCCTTGATTTCCTCTATTTGTACATCGATGTTCCCAAGATTTTCAGCAGTCGTGCTTAATCTGTATTCATTTATTTCAAGTTTCTTCTTAACGACCTCATAATTGATATAAATATAAGCCTTTTTCATATTTCCTAACTTATTGATAAAGAATAAGTTAAATTTCTTAAAAACATCTTGACTACCTCCTAACTGACAAATTATTGTCTTAATGTCTTGCGGGACAATAAATTAAAAGGAGTCAAGATG
>JAIPGO010000014.1 GCA_021736135.1 Candidatus Cloacimonadota bacterium | reverse complement strand
TATTATATTCTACAAATAGATAAGTCCTACGGACTAATTAACATTCCCTGAACTTTCTCAGGAAATTTAGTTTTGTCAATTACAATAATCCTGCCTAAAGCGTAGCAGATGTGCACATTTCATCTTCTTTTTAAGAATTTTGGTAATTATATAAAGAGTTACACTGAACAGTATCCCCGTTTGAGACAGTTCGGTTTCATGCTGCACTCTCAAACAACTTAGCTTTCAAGAAGTCGGGAATCTAAACTGGATTTAGTTACTCATAAATATTTATAAGCTGTTTCTCTTAGGGCATTTTTTTAGTAACCTCCCCCGCCCCCAACGGCGCGCAGCGCCGTTGGGGGCGGGGAAGGATATCATTATTTTTATTCCTCCGGAGTACCTCCTATGAAACAACTTTTATTTATCACCCAAGTTTGCCAATTTATTGGGGAAATGAAGCGGTTTTTGGATACTATGGTTGTGTATGCTAAAAAAAATAAAATTGTTTTTAATTTAAACTATAGTAGCTTAACCGGAGGCTAGGCATCTTTATTAATTTATTTAATCCGGATATACTTATGATGTAATCCTTTATTCATTAATGATTTAACTCATACCTTGAATAATGAAACAGGGGATGCCAGTTTTTTAATGAATCGGGATATGGGAGATGGCAGCAAAGACGGACATAGTGTTCGGATGCGGACAGTAAAATTTGATGCTGAAAAAGGTTAAAGTATTGATTTTGGGTGAAATAGGGTAGTGGTACGGCAATTGCACAACAGATAACAGGAAGTGAGGTGATATGGATAGAGAATTGAATGCTGAAGAACTGCGCAGACTGCGTTGGAAACGGATTATAACAGGTTGTGTGATTATTTTTGTGGTTGTATTGCTGCTGTTCGGAATCAGACAGTTGCTGGGACGCCGCATTGAGCGGAGCAGACTGGTTATATCAGTTGCCGAGCCGGGAGTGATCGAAGGAACTATCACTGCCAGTGGCGCAGTTGTCCCGGCTTATGAGCAGACTTTGAGTTCGCCCTTTATCAGCAGAATAGATAGTGTTTACCGGCAGGCGGGAGATGAGGTCAAAAAAGGTGACCGGCTTCTGAAACTGAATATTGATTATATGGAATTACAGCATGAAAAGGCACAGGATGAGTATGAACTGATGCAGAATGAGATGCTGCAAAGGCAGTTACAAAAAGCCCAGAAGTCGCTGGAACTGGATACAGAGCGTCAGATCAAGGAACTGCAGGTAGCAACCTTTGAAAATGAGCTGGCTATTCAGCAGCGTTTATATGAATTAGGTGGCGGGATGCAGTCGAGTGTGGATAGAGCACAATTGAATCTGGACATCGGCAGGCTGGAACTGGGGCAATTGGAAGCACGTATATTAAATGAAGAACAGATGCTGGAAGTCGAGTTAACCGGGCTTGAACTGCGGATGAGTATCAAGCGCAACGAAATTTTACAACTTGAGCAGGAACTGAAACTGGCTGATATGGGTGCCGAATTCCAGGGTGTTGTTACCTGGATCAATGATACTCCGGGTATTTCCGTAAATAAGGGTGAAGCACTGGCACGTATTGCAGATCTGACTTCCTTTAAGATCAAAGGGGCAGTAAGTGATTATTATGCAGATAAATTAACGACTGGTAATCCCGTATATCTGAGCATCAGTGGCAACCGGCTGGACGGACTGATCACCAGTATTGAGCCCACAGTCCGCAACAACATAATCACCTTTTATGCAGAACTTTATGAGAAAAACAATCTGCTTCTGCGCTCCAATATGCGCGTGGATATCAGCATCATAACGACAACAAAATCCGGAGTTGTGCGGATAAAGAACGGACCTGCCATCAACGGAAAGGGATTGATGCCTCTCTTTATTGACCATGGCAACTGGGCAGAAAAGCGAATGGTGCGTGTGGGAGAGACTAATCTTGATTTTGCGGAAATAGTCAGTGGCATAACATTCGGCGAAAGAGTGATAATCTCTCGTATGGAAGACTATGAGAGTCTTAAGAAGATAAAAATTATTGAGTGAGACGGGGCAAAAGTAATGTAAAATTGAAAATGTAAAATGTAAAATTTTGAAGAGAAAATAATGAGCAGTGAGACTGAAACCGGTTTTTATAATTTCTTCTCACTTCTCACTTCTCACTGATATGTTTCGGGGAAATAACAGAAAAAAGGAGTTTAAGATGATCTGTTTGGAAAACATTGCAAAAGTATATCGCACCGACAAGATCGAAACCACTGCCCTGCGCGGCATCAACATTGAAATTGAGAAAGGTGAAATGCTCTCGGTTATGGGACCTTCCGGCTGCGGTAAAAGCACGCTGCTGAACATTATGGGGCTTCTGGACAAGCCCTCCGGCGGCAATGTGCTCATCGAAGGCAAAAAAGTTGATCAGTTTGGTGACATCAGGCTGGCGGCATTGCGTAACCGCAAGATAGGATTCATCTTTCAAAGTTTTCACCTGATCAATGACCTTTCCGTGGTCGATAACGTGGAATTGCCTTTGATCTATCGTCTGATGAGCGGGCAAAAGCGTCGTCACCTGGCGCTGGAAGCCCTGGAAAGAGTTGGTCTTTCCACGCGCACAAAGCATTTCCCCAACCAGTTATCCGGCGGTCAAAGGCAGCGCGTGGCAATAGCTCGAGCCATTGTAGGCAGACCGGAAATAATTCTGGCAGATGAACCTACAGGAAATCTGGATAGCCTGATGGGCGCTGAGATCATGGAAATATTGCTGGGACTTAACCGTGATGACAAAGCAACCATCATAATGGTAACGCATGATGAGCATCTGGCAAAACAGACGCAGCGGATAATCCGTTTATTTGATGGCGCCCAGGTAAGTTAAGGAGGTTTTTATGCTGAAAAATTACATAAAAATTGCCTTTAAAGTAATGCTGAGGAATAAGCTGTTTACTTTCATCAGCTTATTCGGCATCTGCTTTACACTACTGTTTCTCATTTTACTTTCATCTGTTATCGACTATGGTTTTGGACCAGTGAAGCCGGAGTCGAAACTCGAGCGTACTCTTTCCATAACTATGGGTGCGCTGGGCACGGAAAGAGGTGGCAATACGATGGGACCGCTTTTCAGCCCCTGGTTTTTCCGAAAATATGCCAAACCGATGACTATTCCCGAAAAAATATCTATTTCATCCTACTATAGTCCTGATGTGATCTATCACGGAAATAAGAAGATCAAACTGGGGATAAAATATACCGATGCAGAATTCTGGGAGATATGTGACTTTAATTTTCTGGAGGGAGTTCCCTATACAGGAGAAGAAGTAGCCGCAACGGCTCAGGTGGCTGTGATCAACCAGCGCATGCAGAATGAATACTTCGATGGAGAAAGTGCAGTTGGCAAGATATTTGAATATAAAGATAAACGCTTCCTGGTGAAGGGTGTGGTGGAAAACGTTTCTATCATCAGGATAATGCCCTATTCCGATATCTGGTTACCCATGGGTCATGCCGAAATAGACCTGGATAAGCCGACTCTGATCGGAGGTTTTCCCGGCTGGTATGCTTCGCTGCTGGCAAAGGATAAACGCGATATTCCCGCCATCAAGGCAGAATTTCAGCAGCAGATGGAGCATATAGAATTTCCGGAAGGCCATTTTAACAGTATTTTAACGGCTGCTTCCAGTTATCAGGAAGCACTGGCGAGACAGATGTTCCGGCGTCAGGATGGCAATATTCTGCCTTTCATGATGATATTACTGGGAGTAGCGACCATCTTCATGCTGCTGCCGGCGATTAATCTGGTAAATATAAATATGAGTCGCATCTATGAGCGTTCTTCCGAGATCGGCATCAGAAAGGCTTATGGCGCTTCCTCAATCGTTCTCACAGGTCAATTTCTGGTGGAAAATATCATCATCACTCTGCTGGGAGGAATTTTAAGCGTTATCCTGGCAGTGATCATTCTCGCAGTTTTTAATAGCAGCGGCATCCTGGCTGATACCATTTTCAGTATTAACTACCGCGTATTCTTAGTCAGTATGGGCTTCGCCTTGTTTTTTGGTATATTGTCGGGAGTTTATCCCGCCTGGAAAATGTCACGTCTGGAACCCGTGCAGGCAATGGAAGGAGGTGAATAATGTTCAATCATTTAATGAAATTTATCTGGAATCGCCGCAAACGTAACTTGATGACTTCGCTGGGCATAATCATCTCGTTCCTGGTGCTGTTCCTGGTTTTGACCATCATTGTTAAAAGCGCTGGCAATTACTTTAAAACTCAAGGCTTTAATACCGATAAGATCTGGTTTATAACTTTTGATTGGAAAGATGCAGAGCAAAGTGAAATACAAGAAACCTTTTTGCAAATAAACAATCTGGTGGCCGGAGATGCCGAAATTGAGAACTATTCTTATGCCAGAACGTATATTTATTCACCCTGGGTAATGTCAGCCACTAATCTGGAATACAATGAAAAAGAATTGAGCTGCCATATCGCCTGGGGAGACAGGGAAACGGCAGATGTTTTAAAAATACCTGTAATTGAAGGGCGTTGGTTTGATGAAAGTGATCTACCGGATACAGAGGAAGAAAGCATTGTGGTTTCGCAAAAACTGATTGATGAATTTTTCCCTGACGGTGAAGGTATCGGCAAAACTATAATGAGAGGTGATGATCCTTACCGGATTATTGGAATTGTTCCTGAATTCCGCAATGCCAGCCGTTTTAGTGATTCCCGTCGCGTTTTTTTCCGTCAAACCTATCATAATGCCGAAAACTTCACAGATTTCAGAGAATCAATGGGGCAGAGGATATTACTCAAAATACCGGGACAATTCAATGCCGCCAGTGAAATGGCTCTGCTTAAAAAACTGAATAAAATCGCTCCGGGCTGGACTTTTGACGTGCGGGAACTGAATGCTCTCAAAAATAATGCCACCATGATAACTTTGCTTTTGCCTATCATATTGGGCATAGTAAGCATTTTTATGCTGGTCAACGTAGGTCTTGGCTTGTTTGGCGTGATCTGGTATCAAACGGAACGCCGCAAATCTGAAGTGGGACTGCGCAGGGCTTTAGGAGCTCCTAAAAAACAGATTTACCTGCAGATAATCGGTGAAGCAATTGTGCTGACCACTTTTTCTATCCTGTGGGGAATTTTGTTTGCCGTGCAGTTCCCTCTGTTGCACGTATTTCCGTCGGTGGAATTGATCACCTATATGCAAGCTCTGGCGCTGGCAATAGTGATCATTTATGGCATCACCTTTTTCTGCGCTCTCTACCCGAGCAGACAGGCGATAAATATCGAACCCGCAGAAGCACTGCACTATGAATAAGTGAGAAGTGAAGGATCACAAGAGTTTTGAACGGTACTCCGGGCAAGACTTTTGGGATCCGGGCAGGGCTGGGAAACTATACTGATCGCTCAAAAGTCTTGTCCCGGGTACAGTCCAAAACTCTTGGCTCAACTGGGAGGTATTTGTTCGGATTTCTTGACAGTTCAGCAGGATAATATAGAATTTTGTCGAAGGTGATATGGAAATAAAAATACTGGTCTTAGATGATGATTATGCGGTGCGTTCTTCGCTGGAATTACTTTTAGCCAACGCCGGTTACAAGGTATTCTGTACCGAGGAACCTGCTGCCGGCTTGAAAATTCTGGAAACGGAAGCAATTAAGCTGATCGTGCTTGATATGAATTACAGCCGGGATACTTCCGGTGAAGAAGGACTGCAACTCCTGAGCATGATCAGGAAATTGCAGCCGGAGATCCCGGTGATTCTGATCACAGCCTGGGGTTCGATACAGCTTGCCGTTGCCGGAATGAAACTGGGTGCTGCGGATTTTATCAATAAACCCTGGGATAATCATCACCTGCTGCGTTCCATTAAAACTGCCCTTATGTTGCGGGAACCGGTTTCACAGTCCGCCTTGAGCCGCGAAGCGCTGGACCGGCTTTATGATCTTGGTGAACTGAAGGGTAGAGACAGCCGCTTTCTGGAAGTGCTGGAAACTGCCGGCAGAATCGCTAAAACCGATGCCACCGTATTGATTGAAGGCGAAAGCGGCACCGGTAAGGAACTAATTGCAGAAGCAATTCATCAAAACAGCAACCGTAAAGGGCAGCCTTTTGTGAAAGTTAATCTGGGCGGCATTCCACCTGCTCTTTTTGAAAGTGAGATGTTCGGGCATGTGCAGGGCGCTTTCACCGATGCCAAGCATGCAAGAAAAGGGCGTTTTGAAATGGCAAATGGCGGCACTATTTTTCTGGATGAGATCGGTGAATTGGATATGAGCTGCCAGGTAAAACTGCTGCGCGTTCTGCAGGAATTCACTTTTGAGGTTTTAGGCTCCAACCAGACCAGAAGAGTGGACGTAAGGGTTATTTCGGCAACTAATAAAGACCTGGCGGAAATGGTGGAAAAAGGGGAATTTCGGGAAGATCTCTATTACAGATTGAACCTGATCAGACTTCATCTGCCGTCACTCAGGGAAAGACGACAGGATATCAGGGAACTGATAAAAAACTTTCTGGAAACAATCCGTCAAAAATATAAATGGGAAATTTTAACTATTACACAAGATGCCGTCAAATGGCTGCAGTCACAGGATTTCCCAGGTAACATCCGCGAACTAAAAAACCTGCTGGAACGTGTGGCACTGGTCAGTGGACACACAGAACTGGGCATTGAGGATTTCCGGCAGCACCGGGAAACAGCCAGACGCAATACGGGTGATGAACTGCCCCCAGTGGGCAGCATGACCATGGAGCAGATCGAGATTTCCATGATCAAAAAAGCACTACAGCACCATCATAATAACATCAGCAAAGCGGCACATTCCCTGGGTATGAGCAGAGCAGCGCTTTACCGCAGACTGGACAAATACAAGATCGAATATGAGAATAAAGCATAAATTCATTGCTCTCATCTCGCTTTTGCATCTCATCTTTTTAGGACTGTCCCTGCAGCTTCTAAAATATTCCGTCTGGTATTTCCTGCTGGCGGAAGTTGTTATAATTATCAGCATTTTCCTTTCAATATCCATCTATAAACAATTTGTGCAGCCACTGAACCTGATCTCTGCCGGTGTGGAATCTATCAAAGATAAGGATTTCACCATGAAATTCGTGAAAGTGGGACAGTTTGAACTTGATGAACTGATCGAAGTTTATAATGAAATGATAGAGCGTCTGCGGGAGGAACGGCTGCGACAGGAAGAGCAGCATTTCTTCCTGGAGAGACTGGTCAATTCTTCACCTACCGGAATAATAATTTTAAATCTCGATGAAACAGTATTTTCGTTAAACCCGGCTGCCCGACGCTATCTGAATATTACCGAAGACGGCTTGCCGGAGCTTAATCTATCAAAATTTCCGGGTCAGCTACCACAGGCAATTGCCTGTCTGCAGGATGGCAGTTCGGAGATCGTTAATATTCACAACCGCCAGGCTTTCCGTATCCAGAAAGCCGGGTTCATTGACCGCGGATTTCACCGTTATTTCGTGCAGATCGTGGAACTGACCAAAGAGATACTGCAGGCGGAACGTGAGGCAAATGAAAAAGTGATCCGCACTATTTCTCACGAGATCAATAATTCCATCGGTGCGGTTAATTCCATTCTGCAAAGCCATCTGGGTATGCTTTCCGGGGAAAAGGAGGAAATGATCAGAACCCTGGAAATTGCCATGCACAGAAATGAACACCTCCTGCATTTCATGTCCAATTTTGTAAGGGTCTTCCGGCTGGATGCTCCTCAGAAACAGGAAGCTGACCTGAATCAGTTGTTAAAAGCCGTGCAGCCCCTGCTGGCAGGCAGCAGTAAAAAAATGATCGACTGGCAATGGCAACTTTCCGAAAAACCAGTGCTTATTCATATTGATGTGAGCCAGATGGAACAGGTGCTATTGAATATTCTCAAAAATGCCGTCGAAGCTTTAAATAAAAAGGGTATGATCATTATCAAAACGGAGCTTTCCCCACAAAGAGGACTTCATATATTTAATGATGGACAGTCCCTCTCCGGTGAAGTCGAAAAAAAACTCTTCTCGCCCTTCTATAGTACCAAAAAGAACGGGCAGGGCATCGGATTGACCCTCGCTGCCGAAATTCTGCGCAACCATGGCTTCGATTTCGGACTGCAGAATACGGAAACCGGAATGGTGAAATTTTATATCCATTTCACTGACTAACATTTCCGACCAATACTGACTTTTTGGAAAAAACAGGAAAAATAAAATTTATGTCTTTACGGAATCCCTTATAAATTATCAAAAACCCCGAACCATATCTGTCCAAAAGCTTATTTTTTTAAACTAAAAAAAGAGAAAATTAGACAGGTAAAAATCATAATTTTCATATCAGAGAAACATGCTTATACAAAAGTAGTATATTTACTGATGAAACACAGATAAACCATTACTCAGCTATCCATTAGGCAAATTATATCTAATATACCACTATAAGGCGGACACGGATAACATTTTGTTGTTATGGGTGTCCTCCTTATAGCTGTCTAAAAGATATAAATATATACTATCGTAGCATAAAGAGAGGAACATTTGGGACGGAGGAGACTGAATGGACTTAGCGGACTAAAAGGACAAGGGGGGAGATTAGGAGGGGAGCAGAATTATTCAGGAGAGAGATTTGATGAAGGCGTGTCTTATGCCGTGGGTGGAGACGGTAAGCTGCTCGATATTGGTAACTTTGAGGATGCTGTGCACAATGAGGCAGCCGGCAAGAATGACATCTGCTCTCTGGGGCTGTAAACCCGGTAAACTCTTTTTTTGTTCAAGCGTGAGGCGTTGAAGGCATTCGATGATCTGTTCAATTTCGGTTCTGTAAAGTTCGCAGCCATGAATTTTTTTTGGGTCATATTCCTTAAGCTTTATATGCATGGCAGCCATAGTGGTGATGGTTCCACCGCTACCGTATAACTTGGCGGAAGATTGTTTTATTCCTTTTTTTTGGAGTAATTCTATGATATAGTTTCTTGCCGAAGCGAATTCTGAGAGCGTTATGGGGTCATGATGGAAGAATTTTTCGGTGGGTTGAATGGCGCCCAGGTCGATGCTTAATTGCTGGGTGATTTTTTGAGCCTTTGTAAAGATGAATTCGGTACTGCCGCCACCAGTATCGATGAGGAGCAATTCATCCGCATTACATTTCAATGAATCGGTTATGGCAAGGCGGGTGAGATGTGCTTCTTCATCACCGGAGAGAACGAGGATATTGACGCCGGTATTTTCTTTGATGAGATTGATGAAAGCAGGAGAGTTTCGAGCAGAACGTAAACACATAGTGCCGATGGCATAAATTTTGTGTACACTATACTGATGGGCAGTGAGTAGAAAACCGCGAATAACCTGGAGATTTCTTTGGGCAGCAATTTCTGAGATCAGTCCTGTTTTCTGTAATCCTTCTCCCAAACGGCTTATATTGCTGATATCGAGAATAACATTAACTGAATCTTTTTGGCAATCAGCAATCAGGAACTTGAGGGAATTTGTGCCGATCTCCAGAACGGCAAGCCTTTGCGAAATACGTGCATGCTTAATATCTGACATTATTTACCTTCCGGCTTTTGATTTTGTAGTCAAATCAGCTACTGACCGGAATAAGTAATGTGAGAAGAAAACTGTCAAAGGATTTTTCACTGAAAAAGAATATTGACCATTTTATGGGCAGAGTTACTGTGACGAAAAGGGGCATTATGCTTGAAAAGCAGCATAGGAAAAGGATTTCAAAAAACAGGAAGAAGAAATAGCGGGATTTAAACTAAGAGGAGCGGAATAGTTAGTAAAAAAGGCGAGGGAAATACTGAAAAAACGAGAGGTTTGGCAGAAATAGGAATAAAAATTGCTTATATAAATATGAATTATAAGAAAAAGTAAAGTTTGGAGGATATAATGAGAAAAATGGGTTTTACACTGTTGGCATTAATCATGCTGACGAGTCTTACGGCATTAACGATTTCTGCAAATGAGCAGGCGCTGAAAGTGGAAGTGACGGGAGAACAGGAAGGAGAAATCTATCTGAATTATGAGGCAGGAAGTTTTGAAATTCAGGAAACAGAAATTGATGGGGATATTTGGCAAAAAGTATATATAGAAGGTGAATCGGAGGTGCGTGAGCAAGGATTTGCATCTCTGCCCGTAATCCACAGATCTCTGATCATAGCGGATAGAAGCAGCGTGACGGTAGAAGTAACGGCAAGTGAATATGTGGAATTTGAGATAGCAGTTGCCCCCTCTAAAGGGATATTGTCTCGCGAGATCAATCCGGAAGAAGTGCCTTATATTTTTGGAGACATCTATGAGCAGGATAAAAACTGGCCGGAACAGAGGGCGGAATTAAGCGAACCTTATATTCTACGTGACTACCGTGGTGTGAACATCCGGATCAATCCTTTTTGTTATAATGCTGTAACAGGAGTGTTACGTTTTTATACAAATATGACAATAGTGGTGAGTGAAACCGGAATTTCGACAACTAACGTAAAAGAACGCACAACAGAGGGAATAAACCGGAATTTTACCGATATATATGCGAAGCATTTTTTAAATTTTGAGCTCAATCGTTATGACACCATTGAAGAAGAAGCAGGCAGGATGCTGATCATCAGTTATGGTGATTTTATGGATGAGATGCAGCCTTTTGTAGACTGGAAAAACCAGAAAGGGATAGAGACCACGATAGTTGATGTGTCAACGATAGGAAATAATTCCACGAGTATCCAGAATTATATTTTTTCAGAGTATAATGCCGGAGACGGGCTGGTCTGGGTTCTTCTGGTTGGAGATAATGCGCAGGTGGCAAGTGAGCTTTATTCAGGAGCGGGAGGTGACCCGCAATATACATATCTGGAAGGTGGGGATTATTATTCGGAAATATTTATAGGCAGATTCTCCGCAGTAACAGGTGAACAGGCGGCAACGCAGGCTGAGCGTTCAGTATATTACGAGCGTGATATAACAGATGGAGACTGGATGCAGAAAGGCATTGGCATAGCCTCATCGCAGGGAAATGGTCAAGGGCATTACGGTGAAGCAGATTATGTGCACATGGGCTATATACGGGATGATCTTCTGGATTACGGATATCTGCTTGTTGATGAGATATATGACACTAATGGCGGTAATGCCACGATGGTGGCTAATGCACTCAATGAGGGCAGAGGAATCATCAATTACTGCGGACATGGAAGTAATACATCCTGGAGCACAACAGGCTTCAATAATACATACGTAAATGCTTTAACTAATGATTATATGCTGCCCTTTATTCAATCGATAGCCTGCGTCAATGGCAATTTCACGAACACAACCTGTTTTGCGGAAGCGTGGCTTAGGGCAACGAATGGAGATGCACCCACGGGAGCAATAGCGATGTTTGCCTCCTCGATCAATCAAAGCTGGGCACCTCCGATGTATGCTCAGGATGAAACAATAGATTTGATGTGTGCTGATGAGTTAAATACGATAGGCGGATTATGGTTCAATGGCGTATCATATATGATCGATGAGAGTAATGATACTGCCATGGCCCGCACCTGGCATATATTTGGGGATCCATCATTACAGGTGCGGACAATGACACCTGAGGCGATAGAGGCAATCTTTAGCCCGACTTTAATGAATATGCAGGAGAGTTACACTGTGGACACTGGTTTTGCAGGAGCTCAGGTTTGCCTGAGTCTCGAGGGAGAACTGATCTCACAGGCATACAGTGGAATAGATGGCATAGCAACTCTTTTTCTCGGAGCATTACCTGAAGAACCAACAACTTTGACCCTGACAATTACGGGATATAATAAAATAACTGAAATTGAAGAGGTGGAATTAGTGCTTGATGGCGGAGCATTTATCCAGATGCTGGGTTATGAGATATTATCGGGCAATGACGATATACTGGAAGCGGGTGAATTTGCCAGTATGGGAATTACACTTTTTAATGTAGGTACAGAAGCCTCGGAAGAACTGGTTCTGGAATTGATCTGTGACAGTGAATTTGTAGAAATAAGCGACGGCAGCGAAATTAGAGCTGGTATCCCGGCAGGGGGAAATGCAACCCTGGATAACTGCTTCAGCTTTTTACTGACTGATGATATGCTGAATGGTGTTCCCTTAACCTTTATGATCACGGCAACAGCGGGAGAAGAGATCTGGAATTTTACAGTAGGCGAGTTTGGGGTTGCAGAAGCAGGATTGACAAGTCTGACTGAGGAAGTGGAACTTTCTCTTGATCCAGAGACGACAGGCAGCAGTGAGTTTGAAATAAAAAACAACAATTATACCGGTGAAATAGATTATACAATATTCATCACGGACACAACAGGAGAACGCAGCATCGCAGGATCAACCGTGACTTGTGATGCTTTGAGTTTCACGGCGGGAGAGACCGTTGACTGGACATTTTCCTGCACTAATAACAGCGTGGACTTGGAATGGATAAAGGATATAGTAATTGATTTTCCGGAAGGGATCATTGTAAACAGTGCAACGGATTTCATTGGAGGAAGCGATGAACTGGAGTTTCTGGGAGAGACGGGAAATGGTGCAGCCGGCAACTGGCATGGGGAAACTTCCAGTGGCTGGGGGTATCTGCAGAATGGGGAGACGGCTACGGCAACGGTGAATGTGAGTATTATGACCGGTTTCATAGGTGATGTGGAACTAAACTGGGAGCTGACGGGAGATGATTATGGTAACGCTCCTCATACAGTAGCCGGGACGATCAATATCAGCAGCAATGGTAATCCTTTAACCTGGATCAGCATTGAAGAATCAAGCGGAACTTTGACTGGAGGAGATACAGCAATTCATGCATTGAGCTTTGATACGAGCGGTCTGGCCGCAGGTATCTTTAGCGCAGATATTTCGGTAATAGGTGGTAACTATTCACTGGTTATCCCTGTGACTCTTTATGTGGGAATGAATACAATAGTATATGGAGATATAGATGATAATGGATATGTGGAGTCTTTTGACAGTTCGATACTGCTGCAGTATGCAGTAGGATTAGACCCTCAGGGGGCACCATTACCCTGGGAAGAATGGCGGATACTCAGGGCAGATGTGGATGGGAATGGCAGCGTGGAGGCATATGATGCCGGATTGATCCTGCAATATGTGGTTGGCTTGATCACAGAATTCCCTGCCGAGACGGGCAGAATATCTGAAGTGCCAGTCGGAGATGTGGATTTGAGAGCAAGTATCATAGACGGCGAGAACTGGCTGGAACTATTTGCTCAGGGTGAGATATTTGGAGTTGAATTAATGATCCGCAGCACAGATATTATTCCTGGAGAACCGGCAGTAATCGAAGGGGCACTTTTTGCCTGGAATAATAATAACAACATCTACCGGTATGCGGCAGCGAGTGCAGAGCCCCTGGAAACAGGTGCGGCTTTTATGCGAATCCCAATTGAGGGAATAACCGGCAGATGCGAGGTGGATGTATATATCAGGATCAATGACAGAGAAGACCGGAAGACCATATTATTGGGTGACAGTTACCCGGCAGTGCCGGCAAAATCATTAATAACCGGCAATTATCCTAATCCTTTCAATCCTGCCACAACGATTGAATACACTCTGGCCGAAGCAGGAGAAGTAGAGATAGCCATATATAATTTACGGGGGCAGAAGATCACTCAGCTATTTAACGGCACACAAACGGAGGGCTATCATAAATTAGCCTGGAATGGCTGTGATGAAGCGGGAGAAATAGCTGCCAGCGGAACTTATATCTGTCTGATGCGAACAAAAGGCAGTACTGAGAGTCATAAATTAGTGCTTATAAAATAAAAAATTCAGCGGGGCTGGTAACAACCAGTCCCGCAGTCAGGGAGGCTTTGTGAAGAGATTTTTGGTGGTTTTGATTTTAATTTCATTATATGGATTATCAGCAGCATGGGTAAAGACAGGGGATACAACGGATGAATTATTACAGAGTTTGAATTCTAATCTGACAACAACAGAGATCGAATTCACTCTTGATGGCTATGATCTGGAATCAATTGATCGGGATGGTATAAAATGGCAGTTATTAACACATCCGACAGGTGGAGAATTAATGGTCCCCGGCAAGCCGGATATTCCGCTATTTTCCAGATTAGTGGCAATACCGGCAGAAAGTGATGTTAAATGGAATATTATTGAATATGAAGAAATAGTGATCACTGATATATTGCTATATCCTCAGGGTGAATTACTAAGTGATAATGAGGGTGGTGGTGAGTCATTTATTATAGATGAGGATTTTTATAATTCTGATGTGGAATTTCCCGGCAGCCTGGTTATGATCGGGGAAGAAGCAGTTTTACGTGATTTTCATGTGGTAAACTTTACAGTTCAGCCCTTTCAGTATAATCCCGGTAGCCGTGAGTTACGAATTATAACTTCCCTGCGGGTGAACCTGAGCGCAGAAGGCGGTTTCAACTCCAGAGGGGACAGAAAGTTATCCAAAGCATTTGAGCCGATCTACCGGTCTGTGATCATTAACTATGATCAGATCAGGGAACGTGATCCCGAATACCAGCAGTCCTGTTATCTTTTTATAGCGCCGAATAATACAACAGTAGCGAGTTACCTGACTTATTTAACAGACTGGAAAGAGGAGAAAGGTTTTGAGGTACACAGCGTCAACACCTCACATACAGGCACAAGTACCACATCAATCAAGAATTATATTCAATCTGCCTATAATACATGGGAAAATCCGCCTGATTACGTTTGCCTGGTTGGTGATGCTAATGGAACCTATGCAATACCAACCTGGTTTGAGAACTGGTCGGGTTACAATGGAGAAGGTGATCATCCTTATTCGCAACTGGATGGGACCGACGTGCTGGCTGATGTTATGATTGGCCGTCTTTCATTTAATAATACATCTGAGCTTCAGACCTTGATCTCCAAGATAATAGGATATGAATCAACACCTTTAATGTCAAATACGACCTGGTATCGTCGGGCGTTACTGGTAGGGGATCCTTCCTCATCAGGTCAGTCCACAATAAACACTTGTAAAGCAGTAAAAGAAACTATATTAGATTATGATGCGAGTTTTCAATTCAACGAAGTTTACAGTGGTGATTATGACGGATTGATGAATGCCGGGATCAATGCCGGCGTGGGCTTTATGTGTTATCGAGGTTATATTGGCATGAGCGGTTGGGACACAACAGATATCAACTCATTGAACAATGGTTTTATGCTGCCATTTGCTTCGATATTAACCTGCGGAACAGGAGGATTTTCCGGAACAAACTGCCGGAGTGAATATTTTGCCAAAGCAGGAACAGCAACCACTCCGAAAGGCGCAATAGGCGCTATAGGCACTGCCACATCGGGAACACACACCTGTTTTAATAATTGCGTCACGATCGGGATCTTTCACGGAATATTCAACGACGATATTTTCAGTATGGGCGGAGCACTGGTAAGGGGAAAATTAAATCTATATATGAATTATCCTCAGAATCCGAGCAATGCAGTCAATATATTTTCTCACTGGAACAACCTGATGGGAGATCCGGGGCTGGAGTTATATACAGATATACCGCGGGCAATCGAGGTTAATTATGAGGAAGAAGTAAATACCGGGCTTGATTTTCTGGAAGTAAACGTGAGTCTGATATCTGGTCAAGGGGTTCCAGGCGCCTGTGTATCTCTATTGCAAAGCACTCATAGTTCTTATGGTTTTACAGATGCCAATGGCAGCGTTTTTGTTGCTTTGAATGAATTAATAGCGGGTGAAGTAACGGTAACGGTAACTGGCCATGATTGCCTGCCCTACCAGGGAATATTGACGATAGGAAATACAGTGAGTTTGGTTACGGTGGAATCTATGGAAATTGATGATGACAATTTTGGTAATTCCAACGGGAATGGAGATGAAATATGTAATCCGGGAGAAACGGTGGAATTATGGATTAATATGCATAATTATGGAACAACTACTCAAAACAATGTAAATATGATCATGAGATCATCCTCTCCCTATATCTTGATAACCAGTTCATCAGTAAATTTTGGCACAATCAATGCGGGAGAGACTGTAGAAGCTCCTTCTGCGTATATCGTTGAAATTGCAGAGAATACTCCTGGAGGAATAGGCATATTATGTTCTATGGATATTTCAGCGACGGGAGATGGTTGGATTGACGCCCTTGAGCTGGAGATAAGCGGGCCAATGCTTGATTATGACCATTATACAGTATCTGGTGGTAATGCAATACTTGATCCGGGAGAAACAGCTCAGGTTTATATAACCTTGAATAATCTTGGCGATCTGCCAGCTTACAGTGTAATGGCGGAATTGACCTGTAACGACAACCGTCTGACGGTCATTGATGGATTGGGAAGTTTTGGTAATATAGTAATGGGAGGAACCGGTAATAATAACGGCAATAGGTTTGAATTATCTGCTGACAGCCAGATATTGCCGGGTAGCCAGATACCCGTGATGCTGCAAATTACAGCAGACGGTTACAGCACGAGTACAAGTTTTTTAATTTCTATAGGAGTTGTGAACGAAACAGATCCACTGGGAGCAGACGCTTATGGATATTATATATATGATGACGAAGACGATGAATATAGCTTAGTTCCGAGTTACAACTGGCTTGAAATAGATCCTGCCTATGGTGGTCCGGGGACAGATACCGGACTTTACGAGCCGGGAGACACTGGTGCTATCACCACCCTCAATTTACCATTTATTATGCAGTTTTATGGTGTGGATTATAATCAGATAACAATATGTACTAATGGCTGGGCAGCACCGGGAGTGACAGAACAGACAGGTTTTATGAACTGGCATGTTCCGGGACCCGGAGGTCCTTCACCAATGATAGCAGCGTTCTGGGATGATTTAAAATGTACTTCTGGCAATATCTGTTATTATAATGACAGCGCTAATCATCAATATATCATCGAATGGTCAAGATTGCAGAATGAATATAATAATGCTCTGGAAACCTTCCAGATGATAATCAGGAATCCTGTATTCTATCCGAGCCAGACAGGTGACAGTGACATCCTGATAATGTATAATGATATAAATAATGTAAACAGTGGTTATTACAGAGCAGATCATGGTCAGTACTGCACGGTTGGGATTGAGGATCATACAGGAGAGATAGGGCTGGAATATACCTACAATAATACATATCCGGACGCTGCCAGATCTCTGGAAGATGGGATGGCATTATTGATCACAACGAATTCTCCTGCAATACTTGAGCCACCTGCTGCCGTGCTGAATACGGAGGAATTCCAGTTTATACTGCAACCCGGTGAAGTGAGTTACGATTTTCTGGAAATAGGCAATTCCGGAGAATCCAGTCTGGTATTTAATCTCAGCAAAGATTATCAAAGCAGCCGGGAAAGCGGGGGACCGGATGGGTATGGCTATCTTTGGAGCGACAGCGATGAACCGGGAGGACCTGAATATAACTGGATAGATATCAGCAGTTATGGTTCGCAGGTTAGTTTTTCAGGCAACGATACCGGGACTGAATTGATGGATATAGGATTTTCCTTCAATTTTTATGGGGAGGAATATACACAATTCCTTATCAATCCTAACGGCTGGATAGGATTTGGGGCAGATAATCCGGGATGGGCAAACACGAGTCTGCCAAATCCTGATTCTCCCAAACCGGCATTGTTCCCTTTCTGGGATGATCTGCATCCGGAGATTGGTGGTAACGGTGGTGGAGAGGTTTATTACTACAGTGATGGAACAGAATTGATTGTAATGTTCCATCAAGTGGAGCATTATGCCGGACAATACAATGGTACTTATGATTTTGAAATGATAATCAACAATACTGGCGGCATAAAATTTCAGTATCATACTCTTGCCGGCGATATTGACACCAATACTATTGGTATTCAAGATGAGAATGGGGTTATTGCCTTGATGGTTTCATATAATGGTTATTATCTGCATGAAGATATGGCAATAGAATTTATGCGAATTATTGACTGGCTTGATATTTCACAGACAGCGGGACTTGTGGGAAGTGGAGAAAACCAGCAGATCACCTTGACCGTAGATACTTCAGATCTTATTTTGGGAGCATATATATGCAATCTTCTTTTGACGACGAATGATCCCAATATGTCGAGTTTAATCATACCGGTTGATCTGAATGTCGGAGGTCAGGTGGTTAATTATGGTGATGTGGACAGTAATGGAGCAGTGGAAGCTTATGACGCCTCAATATGTCTGCAGTATTTTGTGGGCATGGATCCAATTCCATTAATCGATCCCATACCCTGGGAATTGATCAGAATAATGGCAGCAGATGTGGATGGTAACGGGGCAGTGGAATCTTATGATGCCTCTTTGATATTGCAATACTTTGTGGGAATAATAGATGTGTTCCCTGTAGAGAATAGTATGCGTCGAACAGGGGGTAACAGCTCCTCCCGTTCCATTAATAACAGGCTGAAAACAGAAGAAACAGATCAAAGAAAAAGTATTCCTGATAAGAAAACTCCATAAAAGGTGAGCTATATGAAATTAAGAATCATATTCATTATTTTATTAGTAATCAGTCTGCCCCTTTTAGGCAGATGGATTGACACGGGAAAGACAGGGATTCCGGATTTATTCCAATGTGAACAGCAGACGGACAGTATATCACAAGTTGATTTCAATTTAGATGGCTATGAGCTGGAAAGCAAAGAATATGCCGGAGAAGTTTATACTGCGATCAGTCATCCTGAGGCAGGAGACCTGTTGAACGAGGGGATGCCGGATGTTCCCGTATTTGCTAAAGCGCTCATAATACCTGACCAGGGTGAAGTCATGCTAAAGGTAGTAAGTTATGAGCAGAAAGTAATATCAGATGTGCTTGTATATCCAGAAGAAGAGATGCAGCACGACAATGAGGCTCCCAGGGACAGATTTACTATTAACCGGGAATTTTACAGAGGGAGCAGCATATATCCTGAAGAAATAGCCTGGACAGGGACTCCGGCTATCATGCGTGATTTCAGAGTAGTACCGGTAAGTTTTTGTCCTTTCCAGTATGATCCGGCACAACGAACATTGACCATATATACTAATATCAGAGTAGAGATAACAGTAAGCGGGAGGGACGGCATCAATGCCAAATATGCAGAGAGAAAGCGTTCCCGTGCTTTTGAAGGGATTTACCAGGCAAATACACTGAATTATGACCAGCTTAGCCTGCGTGATGAATATCAGGTGCCAACCATAATTTTTATTTGTAATAACGATGCGAATGTTGTGAACAACCTGGCATATCTCGCAGACTGGAAACGTCAGAAAGGATTTAACGTTGTCGTGGCAACCACATCAGAGACAGGATCAACTAATACATCTATCAAAGCGTATATACAAGATGCCTATGATAACTGGGAGAATCCGCCCGAGTATGTAAATATTATGGGTGATGGTGGTGGAACCTACACAATACCGACCTGGTATTCTTCCGGTGAAGGTGATCATCCCTATAGCCAATTGGAAGGAGATGATGTTCTGGGTGATGTAATTATGGGAAGAATGACTTTTTCTTCGATCACCTCACTACAGACTGTAATCTCGAAGGTTCTGGCTTATGAAAAGACACCCTATACGGGAAATACAGCCTGGTATAGCCGGGCATTATTAACCGGTGATCCAAGCTCTTCAGGATATTCCACCATAACAGTATGTAAAGCAGTGAAGGAACTAATGCTCGATTATGAGGGAAATTTCTGGGATGATGATAATTTTGTGGAAGTTTATACCAGTCCCTTTGCTACTCAAATGAATGCCGCGATCAACCTGGGAGTGAGTTATTATAGTTATCGTGGATATATGGGAACTTCCGGCTGGTATTACGGAAATACGTCTAACGGCTATATGATGCCCTTTGCCGTAATACCTACCTGCGCTTCCAACAACTGGGCAAGCGGGACAGGAAATGCAGAAGGATTTTACCTCGACGGGACAACAACTCTGGCAGACGGCGGTATTGGAGCGCTGGGAACAACCACAACGGGAACCCATACACCCTTTAACAATGCCCTTGCATTGGGGATATGGGGAGGTATTTTCAGAGATGATATCTTTAGTATGGGTGGTGCAGTATTACAGGGAAAATATTATCTCTGGTTGACGTTCCCTCAGAATCCGAGTAATTATGTTTATAATTTTTCGCACTGGAATACTCTGATGGGAGACGGATCCCTTGAATTATGGACGCGTGTACCGCAAACATTAACAGCTTCTTATATTGAAACAATTCCTTTCGGAAGCAGTTATTACCTGGTATCTGTGATGGATTCAATTGGTAATGCAGCCGAAGGTGCCTGGGTAACTTTGACCGGTGATGATACTGATTTTTCAATAACCGGATACTGTGACGCGAACGGAGAGATAATTCTTGATCTGGATGGAGCCGATGAAGGTGATTATACACTGGTAATCAGCAAGCACGATCATATTCCTGTTGTAGAAGAAATTACTATCGAACAGGTGGAACAGTTCGTGGATATTGAGGACGTAGTTTATGACGATTCTGCCGGCAATGGTAATGGTCAAGTCAATCCGGGAGAAACAGTGGAAGTAATGCTGACATTGGAGAACAGCGGGACGATGGCAGTGAGTGATGTAACCGTAACTCTTAATTGTGATAATGAATACCTGACTATATTGACAAACAACATTGCTTTTGGTGAAATACCGGCGGGAGGCAGTTCCACTGCTGTGAGCGGATTTGAGATAGAGTTTGACGATGCGATTCAGGGAGGAGTGGAAATAGTTATGAATGCCATTATCTCGGGATCAGGACACAACATCTGGGAAACCTGTTTTATGGTGCGAGTTTATGGACCGAGTCTTTATGCCAGCGATTATACTATTGCAGGAGACGGAGTGATTGTCCCGGGTGAAACAGCAGATTTATACTTCACAATAGAAAATAACGGAGAACTTCCGGCAGCAGGGGTTACGGGTCAGTTAACCTGCGGAGATAACAGGATAATAATTGTTGATGACAATGGCAGCTTTGGGACGATCGCAGCCGGAAGTTCAAGCAACAATTCTTTGGATCGTTACACAATAACTGCCGGAGCAGCTATTGTGCCGGGTACTTATATTCCCTTCAGCATCCATTTGACCAGTCTTGCCGGATATGACAGTTTCGTGAATATAAGTGTGCCGATAGGTGAGGCTGTTTTAAGTGATCCTTATGGACCGGATGATCATGGATATATGTGTTATGATGATGGAGATGTATATTATAATTTATGTCCGGCTTATGACTGGATAGAAATAGACCACGATTATGGCGGAGCCGGTACATCTATAAGCTGGGCAGGAGGAACCGCTACCGGAACAGGTGGTGGAACCGGAAACTTTGCCAATATAATGTTGCCGGGAGATTTCACATTTGTATTTTACGGAATAGAATATCATCAGATCTGCGTTTGTACTAATGGCTGGATTGCACCCGGTTATCATGAAACTGCGAATTTTATGAACTATCAAATACCCGGACCTCAGGGCCCGAGTCCTATGATAGCAGCCTTCTGGGATGATCTGAATATTGGTTCCGGAGACGTACTCAGGTATTTCGATGAAGATCTTCATTATTATGTTGTGGAGTGGTCAAGAATAACCAATGGTGATACCGGAGCAGGAGAAACTTTCCAGATAATTTTATATGATCCCATTTATTACCCGACCAATACCGGGGACAGTGAGATCAAAATGCAGTATATGGATGTAACCAACAATAATGCGGGTTCATATCCGAGCAATCATGGGCAGTACTGTACTCTGGGACTGGAGAACGAAGATTCACAGACAGGTTTGCAATATACATTTAATAATGCTTATCCCGCAGCCTGCAAACCACTGGAAGATAATATGGCGATATTGTTTACAACCAATACTCCAGAGGTTCTGGAACCACCGTCAGCATTACTTAACGTGGAGGAATTTTCCTTTCAACTGGAGCCCGGAGAGACAGGCTCGAATATACTGGAAATAGGTAATGACGGGGAAGCCAATCTGGTATATAATATCAGCAAGGATTACCAGAGCAGAGATATGGGTGGACCTGATGCCTATGGCTATATGTGGTATGATAGTGACGAGCCGGGCGGACCGGTATATAACTGGGTAGATATCAGCACTACCGGTACCCAGGTTAGTTTTACAGGTAATGATACAGGAACAGGTTTTTTTGATATAGGATTTTCTTTCAATTTTTATGAAGAAGATTATACGCAGTTCCGCATCAATCCTAATGGCTGGATAGGTTTTGGTTCCGATAATTCGGAATGGTCAAACGAAGCGATTCCCAATCCGAATGCTCCCTGTCCGGCATTATTACCTTTCTGGGATGATCTATATCCTGAAATCGATGGCAACGGCGGAGGTAACGTTTATTATTTTAGCACCGGCACAGAACTAATCGTAATGTTTGACCAGGTGGAACACTATGCCGGTGTGAATAACGGAACTTATGATTTTGAAGTAATAATCAACAGTGAAGGAAGCATCAAATATCAGTATCATTCACTATCCGGCGATATTGACACGAATACGATCGGTATCCAGGATGCAGGCGGGACCAATGGTTTGCAGGTGTGTTTTAACAGCGATTATCTGCATGAAGATATGGCAATTGAGTTTTATCAGATAATTGACTGGCTGCAGATATCACAGGCTTCGGGCATCGTGACTAGTGGAGAAAATCAGCAGATCACTATAACCGTTGAAACCTCTGAGCTTGAGTTAGGAGATTATCTCTGCCATCTTCATCTAACGACCAATGATCCCAATTTATCAGATCTGATAATACCAGTTGAACTGAGTGTGGGTAGTGTCGTCGTGAATTATGGTGATGTGGACAGCAATGGTTATGTGGAAGCTTATGACGCCTCGATCAGCCTGCAGTATTTTGTGGGCATGGATCCCATTCCGGCAATTGATCCCATACCCTGGGAGCCATTACGAATTCTGGCAGCGGACGTTGATGGAAATGGAGCGATTGAATCTTATGATGCATCATTGATCCTGCAATATTATGTTGGAATCATTAATGTATTCCCTGTAGAGATTAATATGCGGGAAATGACTGGTATCAGGGCTTCCAGTAACGCAGATAACAAAGATAAATCATCTGGGTCAAAGAAGACTCAAAATGTTCTTTACAAAAAATGATGAAAGATGAAAGTTTACTTTCGGAGTTTTGGCTCCGAGCTTCTTGGAAAGGAATATTACCAGTGAGAAGCGATAATTGTAAAGTAAGAAATATTAACAGGAGGGTTTTTTTATGAAAAAGACTGTATTATTAGTTGCTGTACTTGTTTTAAGTACGTTTGCCTTTGCCCAATTCAATGATCTGATTATTTCAGAGTACATCGAAGGTTCAAGTTACAACAAAGCGCTTGAGATCTATAATGGTACTGGTGCTGAAGTTGATTTGAGTGATTATGTACTTTTGCAGGCAGCCAATGGTGGGAACTACGACGAGTATTACTACTGGATGAGCGGCACACTGGCAAATGAAGATGTATTTGTATTCGCACATGGGTCCGCCACTCAGGTTATTCTTGATCAGGCTGATTTTATCGATAACTATATTGCTAATTTTAATGGAGATGATTTCCGTGGTCTGGGTAAGATCGATGCTGAAGGAATATATCCGACAACAGGTCCCACGGGAGATCCCGTTATGATCAGTATAGTTGATATGATCGGAACTTATCCGGAAGATCCAGGCAGTTCCTGGGCAATAGCTGGTATTGCTGATGCTACCGTAAATCACACTCTGGTTCGCAAATCAGACGTTTATGAAGGAATTCATGGTAATGACGAATGGCCTCTGGCTGCCGGAACCAATGCCGATGACAGCCAGTGGATAGTATATGATATAGATACATTTGATTACATTGGCTGGCATATAAACGTTGTTGAAGAACCTGCTATAGAAGTTACCAGCCCTAATGGTGGTGAAACCTGGATTGTTGGTTCCACTTATATGATAACCTGGAACAACACAATGTTTGACGGCAATGTGGATATTTATCTGCAGCTGCCCGTACGTTTTGATATTGCTACTGATATTATAAATACCGGTTCTTATGAATGGCTGATCCCGACTGACGTACCAATCAGTTCGGAAATATTAATGGTAGTTGAAGATGCCGTTGATGCCGATCCGATGGATATGAGTGACGGTTTCTTTACAATTACCGACGTAATGGAAATACCTGAGATCGTTATAACGGAGATAATGTATAATCCATCAATAGATTTAGGTGATGATGCTTATTATGAATATCTGGAATTATATAATCCCGGAACAGAAGCTGCCGATATGACCGGCTGCTATTTTTCGGAAGGTATCGATTATGCTTTTGAAGCTGGTGCAATGATTGATGCCGGAGCTTATATAGTTCTGGCAATAAATGCTGACAGTTTATTTGGTGCATTCGGAGTTACAGCTTATGGTGTATTTGCGGGTGGACTGGGAAATAGTGGTGAAGATGTTCTTCTGGTAACAGCAGACAGCACCTGGATCGACTATGTGGATTATGATGATGGTGGAGAATGGGTAACAGAACCAGATGGTTTTGGACCTTCCCTGGAATTGATTTCTCCGGAACTGGATAATACTCTGGCAGCAAACTGGCAGGCAAGTTATGCTGATTTTGGAACACCAGGAGCTGTTAATTCCGTTCCTACTTCATCAATTGGCTGGGGTAATCTGCAATGGCCATTCAATACAATGATGACAGTAGGTGATACCACTGAAACTATCTATGGTCAGGTTTGGATGGATGGTGTAACTAATTTAGCAGGTCAGGGCTTAGGAATCACAGCTCAGGTGGGTTATGGTGCTGATGGCAGTACACCTGGTGATGACTGGACCTGGTTTGATACCGAGTTTAATGTTGATGCTGGTGCAAATGACGAATATATGGGGAATATGTATGGTATGATTGAAGGGCTATATGATTATACTTACCGTTATATTTATGAAGGTGATGATTTGTGGTATTATGCAGACACAATCGGTAATTTAACGGTTAATGCTGCACCTCCAGAGGATGTCAATATCACCTTTGCAGTAGATATGCAATATCAAGTAGTTTCACCCGATGGCGTGCATATCGCCGGTAGTTTCCAGGGCTGGGATCCGGCAGCAACGGAAATGTTTGATGATGATTTGGACGGGATTTATACGGTTACATTAGTTTTACTATCTGGTGCATATCATGAATATAAATACGTAAATGGTAATGCCTGGGGCAATGATGAATGGACTAACCGCACTTTGACAGTTCCTGATGTGGATACAGTATTACCAACTGTTCTCTTTAATGACTGGTTCCCGGTTCAGAGTGGAATGATCTTCAGTGAATATATTGAAGGTTCTTCAAATAACAAGGCTATGGAAATATACAATGGCACAGGTGAGACCGTTGATCTTGCTCATTACCGTATAGCGCAGGCCGTAAATGGTGGTGGCTGGGCATATTGGCACATCTTCCCGGAAGGCGCTATGCTGGAAGATGGAGACGTCTGGGTTATATTAAATGATGGAACAAGTCCTGATTTCTTTGATCCCTTAAATGCAGATGAATTTTTATCATATCCGAGCGTGGTTCATCATAATGGTGATGACGCCCGTGGATTGGAATATTCTCTTGATGGAGAGAACTGGGTATTGATAGATATTATTGGTGACCCGAATAATGATCCCGGAGACGGCTGGGATGTAGCTGGTGTTACTACCGCAACAAAAGATCATACTCTGGTTCGGAAAGGATTTGTAACAGCCGGAAATACTGACTGGCTGGCTGCAGCAGGAACCAATGCAGATGACGGTGAATGGGAAGTATATCCGCAGAATACTTTTGAATATCTGGGCTACCATGGTGAAGCTCCTGAATTTGAAGTTACATTTAACGTAAATATGAATTATCAGATAACCCTGGGTGCTTTTGTTCCCGGAGTAAATTTTGTGGATCTAGGGGCTAATTTCAACGAATGGGGTGCCGTGCCAATAATTGGCGATGACCTTGATGAAGACGGGATTTATACAATGACAACGATGTTACCTCTGGGATATGGCTGCGAATTCAAGTTCCGCATTGACGGGAACTGGGATCTGGCAGAATTTCCTGGTGGCGATAACAGAACTTATACGGTTTTCGATGGTGAAAACGTTTTTGACTGCTGGTTCAATGATCAGGAACCTCCTGAGTTTACTACCCAGGATGTTACGGTTACATTTATATTGAATATGGAATATGTTGATCCGGCATTATTTGCTGGAGGAATCTCCATTCAGGGAAGTGTAGCTCCCTTAAGCTGGGATCCCGGAGTAAATCTTCTGGTTCCTATGCGTGACACTTATTCCATTGATCTCCTATTCCCGGAAGGTTCAATTCTGGAAGTGGAATATAAATTTGCCATGCTTGCCGATGGTGCAAGTGATTGGGTATGGGAAAGTGTTGATAACCGTGTGTTCACCATTGATGATGCAGGTATGACACAAATACTTCCTGAAATTTACTGGAATGATCTGATAATGGTTACAATTCCGGAAATTCAGACTCCCATTGATGAGACAGATATATCTCCTTATGCTGGTCAGATAGTGAGTACTCAGGGAATAGTAACAGCAACCGGATCGAATAAATACTGGATCAGCACACCGGAAGGTGGCGCTTTCAACGGGCTTTACGCATATGATCCTGATCACACCCCAGTCATGGGAGACGAGATTATAATTACGGGACTTATTTCCGAATATTATGGTCTTACAGAGATTTACGAGATCACAGGTTTTGTAGTAGTAAGCAGCGGTAATCCGATACCAGCGCCAACCGTAATCACAACTCTTCAGTTGAGTTCTGAAGAAGCCTGGGAAAGCGTACTGGTACAGGTTCAGGATGTAATTGTTACTCAGGAAACCAATAGTTATGGTGAATGGTATCTGGATGACGGCACTGGCGAATGTCAGGCAGATGATTCCATCTATCATGTTGACGCTTTAGTTGGAGATGAATTTGTTTCAGTGACTGGAGTTGTTAATTACAGTTATAATCTGTTTGAATTAACACCACGTTTTGCTGAAGACCTGGTGACAGGTCCAGACTGGCTTTATGGTGATGTAACAGGTGACTGGTCAGTGGATGCTTTTGATGCAGCCAATATGCTGCAGTTTGCTGTTCAGCTTAATCCAATAGGAGCACCTTTACCCTGGACCTGGCAGTTAATAGCTGGAGACGTTGATGGAAATCTATTTGTGGAAGCTTATGACGCTGCCCTTGTCCTGCAGTATAGCGTTGATCTGATAGATGTATTCCCGGTAGAATTGCTCAGGACCTCTAATCCCGTAGCAGATCTTAAGGTGAAAGTTATTGGAAATACCTTGAACTTCCAGGCTGATGGCGAATTATATAGTGCCGTAATCAAAATTAATAGTGATCTGATCAATATCGGAACTCCAGTGGTCAATAAAGATGCAACGAGTTCAGTAAATCCGGACGGGTTTGCTTTAGCTTTAGCCAGCGCATATCAGTTAAGTGGTGAAATAGTCAGCTTACCTTACGAAGCAATGGCAGTTGAAGGTTCATTCGTAGTGGAATTAACAATAAATGGTGTTAGCAGCGAAAAAGAAATCAATATGCAGGATCTGGAAATAAATAATGTTATTACAGCTAATGCGGTTCTGGGGAATTACCCGAATCCATTCAATCCTGTCACCAATATCAGACTGGCAGTTGCTAATGATGCCACCAGCGTTAAGGTTGATATATATAACATCAAAGGCCAGTTAGTAAAAACTCTGTTTGATGGCGATCTGGATTATGGAAATCACAACCTGCTATGGAATGGTTCAGATAATAGAGGTTCTTCTGTCGGCAGTGGTGTTTATTTCTACCGGGCACAGATCGGTGAATTGAACAGCATGAATAAAATGCTGATGTTGAAATAGAATTAATATCTGGCAGGAACAGGATTACGTTCTGTTCCTGCCATAAATAATAAATAATGAATAATAAAAAAAGAAATTTTGTAAGAAGAAGGAGTATTAATCTATGAAAAAAGTTGTATTAACAGTCTTCCTGGCTTTGATAGCAACTCTACTTTTCGGTCAGTTTGAAAATTCAATCATCACATGTTCCAGCGCTGCTGTGAATACAGGAGATGATTTTGCAATTTCCATCAGTACGACCGAACTGGAAGAAGATTGGAATATCACAGCCTTTCAGTTTAATCTTGATTTTGATCCCACGATCATTAGTTACAGTGGCTTTATTGCCGGAGAAGTTGTAGCCGGTAGTGGAAGCCTGCTGGCTAATCAGCCCACTCCAGGTCATATAATAGTGGCATTTGCCCACTATCAGCCTATTAGTGGTATTGGTGATCTTATCACGCTTAATTTTAATGCTATCGATGAAGGTAACACAGTACTTGATCTTAATCAATTCAAGTATAATGCTACTTACCTGGCTAATGCCAATCTCATTGATGGCAATGTAATGGTTACGGTCTATAATCCATTTCAGGATGTTGTGATAACAGCCGGATCTGGGAGCACTACTATCGGAAACAATATTGTTATTCCGATAACAACAACAATGTTAACGACGGATATGGGAGCAATCTCCTTCCAGTTTGACCTGGTTTTTGATGATGAAGTGCTTTCTTATGAAAGTTTTTCAATGGGAACAGTACCTAATCCGGGTAATCTGATAGCTAATGAATCCTCTCCTGGTGTAGTATCTGTTGCTTATGCCAACGTAATGCCTATCTCAGGTGAAGGAACACTCTGCAATATCACCTTCAGTGGAGCTGGTGTCGGCACCACTGTTCTTGATCTTAATGAATTTAAATATAATTCCACATATCTTTACAACCTGGTAAATGGAAATGTGGAAGTAGCTGCATATAATCCTTATGAAGATGTAGTCATCACAGCCGGTTCTGCTAATGCAGCTATTGGAGCAGGAGTAGAAATTCCAGTCAGTACAACATTGTTGACTACTGAAATGGGTGCTATATCATTCCAATTCAACCTGACATTTGATAATTCTCTTTTAAGTTTCGACAGTTTCTCTCTTGGTGAAGTGCCAGGACCGGGAAACCTGATTGCTAACGAATCTGCTCCAGGAGTCATCTCAGTTGCTTATGCAAACGTTATGCCCATTACAGGAGAAGGCAATCTGTGTTACCTCACGTTTATTGCAGATGTTGCCGGTAGTTCAGCTTTGGAACTTAGCCTTTTCAAATATAATTCCAGCTATCTAAATAACCTGATTGATGGCAGTATAATGATCTCATCTGTACAGTATCCTGACTGGACTGTTAATCCCAATGCCTTCGAGTATAACGGTTCAATCTGGGGTCGCGTAGAGCTCGATGATGTTCCTGTTACAGTAACAAGCGGTATGCTGGGTTGCTTTGTGGACGATGAATGCCGCGGTGTTGCCAGTCTGGCAAACGGCAGTATCATTGATTATACTACACCCTTCGGACACGTGGCATTTATGCCGATGATTTTCAGTGATGTTACTAGTGGTGAAATGCTTGATTTCTACTATTTTGACGCTGAAACAGAAGCTATATATAATGTAGCAGAATCGATGGAATTTATTGCGGACATGGTTGTTGGTAACGGTATGAATCCCTTTGTATTCCATGCATCAACGATTAATACTGTAGATGTAACCAAGAACATGGTTCCTGGCTGGAACTGGCTTTCTTTGAATGTTATTGGTGACGATATGAGTGTGAACAGCGTTCTTACATCTGTTGGCGGAGATGCTTCTTATATTAAAAGCCAGACTCAGTATGCCACATATTATGCCGGTATGGGCTGGTTTGGTACATTGAATACTATCAATAATACAACTTTCTATAAACTTGACGTATCAAACAATACTACCTTTGAATATACAGGTATTCCCGTGGATCTTAATGATACAATTTATAACCTTTCTTCAGGCTGGAACTGGATTTCTTATGCCCCACAGGTCCCGGAAGCCACTTCTTATGCCCTTGAAGGTTTGAATGGAGCCGGTTCTTATATTAAGAGCCAGACGCAATATTCTACTTACTATGCCGGGATGGGCTGGTTTGGTACTCTGAATAATATGGTTCCACTGGCTGGTTATATGCTGGATATGAGCATTCCTACTCAGTTTAATTATCCTGCTCCGGACGTTACAGCCCGTACCGTAGTGAATAACGTAACTCCGGTTAATAATGATTTAGGTGTTTCTACACAGTCTCGCGACCGAGTTCCTGAATGGACTGTTAATCCCTATGATTATGAGTATAATGGCTCTATCTGGGGAACAGTTGCCATTAATGGCATTCCTTGTAATGATGTAAATGACTGGCTGGGTGCTTTCGTTGATGGCGAATGCCGTGGTGTTGCCAATTATGACGAAGGCAGTGTAATTGATTACACCATTCCTTTTGGTCACATCGCCTTTATGCCGATGATTTTTAGCAACGTAACAAGTGGTGAAACTCTTACCTTCCAGTATTATGACGCCAGTCAGGACTTGATCTTTGATGTTACCGAGACTATGGACTTTGTTGCTGATATGGTAATCGGAAACGGCTTGACTCCTTTTGAATTCCACGTGGAAACCGGTGGCAACCTTCCTCCCAGCGCGAATGCCGGTGTTGACCAGTCAGTATATGAGGGTGATCTGGTAACTCTTGACGGCAGCGCTTCCAGCGATCCGGAAATGATGCCTCTCACTTATCTGTGGACTGCACCAGCAGGAATTACTCTTGATGATGCTACAGCAGTAATGCCTACTTTCACAGCTCCAGATGTTGATATGGACATGGAATACACTTTCACACTCGTGGTTAACGATGGAGAACTGAATTCTCTGGTCGATGAAGTAGTTGTTACCGTCATGAATATCTGGACTTTTGAAGAAAGCATGATCATTGTCAGCAGTGATGATGTTATAGAACTGGAAGAATTTGAGATTTCAGTATCTACATCACCAATTGATGAATCCTGGAATGTAATTGCTTTCCAGTTCGATCTTGATTTTGATCCGGCAGTAATTTCCTACGAAGGCTTCAGCATGGGTGAAGTTCCTAATGGTGGTTCAATAATTGCCAATGAACTAACACCTGGTCATGTTCGTGTGGCTTATGCTCATTATTTGAATCTTTCCGGAGTTGGAACACTCTGTAACCTGGAATTCCAGGCTATCGGCATGGGTGGCTCAACTGTTCTCGATATTTATGAATTTAAATATAATCAGACCTATATGACTAACCTTGTTGATGGTCTGGTTAATGTAGAGCCCTTACCCAATCATACTCCCACTATCGAGTTACCGGATTCTTTCTACTTTGTCACCAATGAAACATTAACAGTTGATTTCAGTATGTATGTTGACGATGTAGATGGAGATGATCTTGTCCTTGATTACTCAGGTAATACAGATATAATGGTAACTATAACTGATCTGATGGTTGAATTTAGTGCACCTGCAGACTGGACTGGTTCCGAAACTTTAACTTTCTCAGTTGATGATGGCTATTCCCGCGATGTGGCGTTCGATGATGTGGATATCGTGGTTACGTTGCCGGATCCGATTCTGGAATTTGATTTACCGGAAACGCTTAGTCTGGTAACGGAATCTTCCGTTATGATCGACTTTGAAGAATATATTTTGTATGCTAATCTTGATCCTGCTTCCTTAACTCTTGAAGTTACGGGAAACAGTAATATTGGTGTTATTATTGACGGCTTTGAAGTTACTTTCAACAGTACAACCTGGATTGGGTCGGAAAATATGACCTTTACAGTTAGTAATACTGAAATTTCTGCTTCCGATGACGTAATGGTCAGTGTTGTAGATTTTCTTAATTCGGTATTAACAGTGGAAAGTCTTACTGTAGATGATGGTATGGATTTTGATGTTGCCATCTCTTCTTCAGTTGTCGATCCTTCCTGGAATGTAATTGCCTACCAGTGCAGCCTTAGTTATGACACTAATTACCTTTCCTGGAACGATGTCACAGTTGAAAATACTTTTGCCCCCGGTACGGTTCTTGGTAATGAAATCCAACCAGGTTTCGTTAATATAGCATATATGCACTATCAGCCACTTGATGGCGAAGGTCCTATTTGTTACTTGAACTTCACGGCTCATGGTATTGGCGAAACCAATATCCATATCTGGGCATTCAAATATAACAGCACATTTATGCTGCCTGAAAATCAGCATGACGGAGTGATAATGATCAATGACGTTGGTATTCAGTATGTTCCGATTGCTGATGCCGGTGAAGATCAATCCGTAATTGGTGGTGACTTTGTGACTCTCGATGGCAGTGGTTCCTTTGATATGAATGGTGATGCTCTCACTTATGCCTGGACAGCTCCTGCTGGAATCACTCTCAGCAGCACAACTGTCATAATGCCAACTTTCACAGCACCTGAAAATACAATGGTGGTGGATTATACATTCAGTCTGGTAGTTACAGATAATGATGGCGCTTCTGATCCCGATGAAGTTGTTGTTACGGTTATTCCTCCCAATATGCCGCCTGTTGCTATGGCCGGTGACGACGTAAGCTGGTGGGAAAATCTGACAGTAACTCTGGATGGAACTGGTTCCTATGATCCGGATGGCGATCCGATCACTTATATGTGGACGGGTGCAGGTCTTACCTTTGATGACCCAACTTCAGCAACTCCAGTAGTTACCCTTCCGAATGTTAATGATGATACTGATTACACCGTGACTCTCACGGTTAATGATGGTTTCCTTAATGGTACTGATAACTTGACCATTACTGTTATGAACGTGACAATTCCTCTCAATCCACCTTCAAACCTGGCAGTGGAAAACATGGATGACGGTGAGGCACTCTTCACCTGGAATTCTCCCGCCGGTGGCGACGTTCTGGAAGAAGGATTTGAAGTATGGCCCCCTGCCGGCTGGGTATTCGTCGATGATGATGGCGATTCTTATGGCTGGGATGACGGCGGTGAACTTGGTCTTGATGCTCATACGGGTGACGGACTGGCTTATTCCGCTTCTTATATTAACGATATCGGAGCTCTTAATCCTGATAACTGGCTGATTTCACCAGCAGTTACTTTCAGTGGCTCTGGTTCGGTTAACTATTTCGTTTGTGCTCAAGATGCAGCCTGGGCTGGTGAACATTACGGCGTTTATATCTCGGATTCTGGAACTGATCCTGATGATTTCGATCTTCTCTTTGAAGAAACGATGACAGCTCGTAGCACCGGTCGCGTGGAAAGAATTATACCCAAGGGAACCCGCGTTCAGGGCGCCTGGTATGAAAGAACTGTTGATATAGATGGTTACAGTGGAGCTTGCTACATTGCTTTCCGTCATTTCAACTGCACTGATATGTTCTACCTGGATCTGGATGATGTAACTATCACACCAACTCTGGGTGCTTCCCGTGAACTTGCGGGTTACAACGTATATCTTGATGGATTAATGGTTGGTTCTACTACTGCTGCCGTTACAGAATTCCTGTTCGAAGATCTGATTGATGGTAATGATTATGAAGCCGGAGTGGTTGCTGTATATGACGAAGGATTCTCTCCTATGGTTACCCTTGATTTCACATATATTGCTAATCAGGCTCCTGTTGCTGATGCCGGAAACGATCAGACCGTGCGTGACGGAATGCAGGTTACTCTCAATGGTTCTGCATCCTTCGATCCCGATGGTGATCCGATTACGTATCTCTGGACAGCTCCTGCAGGAATCACATTAAGCAGTACAACTGTTGCCATGCCTACTTTCACTGCTCCGGAAATAACTAATGAAACGGATTACTCATTTACACTGCAGGTCAGTGACGGTGAGTATACAGATTCTGATGTTGTTGTCATCACTGTCCAGCAGGATGAACCAGGCAATGTAGAAGCTGTTCATCTTACTAATCCTGCTTTCGTTCAACTCACCTGGGAAGCTCCTGAAATAGGTGGTGAAACCGGTGAATGGGTTCATTATGACAGTGGTATGAATGATGACGGTATAGGACTCACAAGTGGTGGTTCATTTGTTGTTGCTGCCCGTTGGGCTGCCGGTGATCTTGATGATTATGACGGAATGCAGATCACAAAGATGAATTTCTTCCCACGTGGAATTACTACAGGTCATGTTGCCAAGATCTGGACCGGTGCAAACGCTGCCAACGTAGTGGTTAGTCAGAATATTACTGACTATACTTCTGAGACCTGGAATGAGATATATTACACAACGCCATATACTATAGATTCCTCACTGGAACTCTGGGTTGGCTACACTTGCGATGCCCAGCCTGCTGGAGAATATCCTGCCGGTTGTGATGCAGGTCCTGCCATTGCCGGATTTGGTGATATGATATCTCAGAATGGCGGTGTTTCATGGGATCCTCTTAGTGGATTTGGGCTTGATTACAACTGGAACATTCAAGCCTGGGTTGCTGGCGCTGCTCGCGCATTGCCGCTTGCTTCAGCTCCTCAGACTCCGGAAGTAACCAGTTTCTTCACTTCTGAAGATAATATATTCGCCTGTGGTAATCTGGGAGCACCAGCCATTACAACCCGTGACGAACGCTCATTCCTTCTTGGATTCTACGTTTATCTGGATGACATCCTTTATGATGATGAAATGCTTGATATAGATGAAACTTCATACATCTTCATGAACATGACCGGTGACCATCACTATGGTGTTGCTGCTGTTTATAATGATGGAGAATCAGATATAGAAAATGCGTGGCTGGTTGATAATGATGATAACCTTCTGCCCACTGTAACGGCACTGCAGGGTAATTACCCCAACCCGTTCAATCCTGAGACGGCTATAAAGCTTTCTCTCGCCGAAGATGCAAACGTGGAGATCAATATCTTCAATATGCGTGGCCAGATCGTGCGGACACTCGTCAATGAGTATATGGATGCCGGCTTCCACAATATCGTTTGGAATGGAACTAATGATCATGGTCAGAATGTAGCCAGTGGTGTTTACTTCTACAACATGAAGTCAGATCGTTATTCCAGCACCAAGAAAATGATCTTAATGAAATAAACCTGTTAAATAAAACTAACGCCCCTCAGTTTTCTGAGGGGCGTTTTCTTTTTCTCAATTATCCCGTTTTGGGCAGACACACGGGTCTGCCCATACGAACCCTGGTTATTTGATTTCGTAACTGTGTGTTCGCCCTCTATTTGATCACCTTGCTTAGCTTGACGCGGCAGCCCATTCACTATTCACCATTCACTATTCACCATTCACAATTCACTATTCACTATAACTATACAGTTCTGTAATTAAATGTGACCATAAAGTGACCGCCTATTTCATTTAATATCATAGCTATACACGAAAATATCACGTTTTTTCGATATTTTGCAAATACATACCCATTATTTTAATTTTTTAAAAAATAGCAGTCTTTGGAAAATTTGAGTTTAGGCTTATTGCAAAATCAGGTACATTTTAAAATCTTTAAGGTCATGAGTACCGGAGATAGGCTTTTGCACAGAGTCGCAGGGTTCTGAGTGCAATGAAGTTAGAAAATTATAACTGAATATTTATGATATTTATGCTCATTTTGCAACTTTCACTATGTCGGAAAATATTGGCATTTATGAAATCCTGACTCGGATAACCGTAACCAGTGAAAAGAAGATTATCAACCGCGAAAGGCGCGAAATAAACGAAAAGAAGAAATGTAACTTATTTGCGGGTGAGACCTTGCGAATGGTTGCAAATCTCCGCAATGGTCGTCTCATTATAGATCTGGATTCTCTTAGTCATTGCGGAGGTCTGGCGACCTTATGTCAGGTTTCAGCAAAATATTCTACCTAAAAGGTGACAGAATAATACTGGAAAGATAATATCTCACAATGTGGGATTATATCTTTTAAAGCTGTCATCCCCCCGTTTAATCTATTGAAGATAATTGAATTTCAATGATATATATGAATATAGCATTATGATATATTCGTAATTTTTTCTTAATATTCTTATATTAGCACCCGGATTTATCCGGGTGTTCTTATATCAAAAAAAGTGATGTCCAGTGGCTTCAGCCACTTCTAAATCAGCATAACAAGATATATAATGATTATTTTATTCTATTATTAAATATGCAGAAGTCGCTGAAGCGATTGAACAATTTTTAAAATATTGAATCCCCCCATTTAAAGAGGCTGTGCGAAAACTTTCTGTTTTGTGATCAATATAATAATTCCCGCTGAGAACAAGAGTTTTGAACGGTACTCCGGGCAAGACTCTTGGGCGACGAATACTCCCCAGGCATCATTTATATAATTACTTGACAATATGTTAGTCGCTCAAAAGTCTTGTCCTGAGTACAGTCCAAAACTCTTGGCTTAAATTGGATGTCGGCATCTTAAATGGACAATTATTAATTCTCGCACAGCCTCTAAAAATAGGGGCTAAGAAGAGAGTCTTTTTTAAATCGGGAGAAGACCCATTCCAATAGAATTTCCGGGGGGGATGCCAGATATCTTTTAAAGCTGTTGGCAACCCGGTCCATTGATTATGCTTTTACCACCGGAAACCGGCGTTACGCTGATCCTGGTTCCAATCCGGTCTTTCAAGGCTGCCACGTGAGAAATTATACCAATCAGTTTACCGCTTTGCTGTATGCCGGATAATGTGTTTAGGGCTGTATCCAGAGCATCTTCATCCAGTGTACCGAAGCCTTCATCAAGAAAAAGGGAATCTACCCTGACTTTGTGGCTTGCCATCCGTGATAGCCCAAGCGCCAGAGAAAGACTCACGATGAAGCTTTCTCCACCTGACAGATTACGTGTCGAACGAATTTCCCCCCCCTGGTAATTATCTATCACATCCAGCTCTAGTGGCTGGTCAACACTGCGCACCAGCAGATAACGGTCGCTCATTTCTGCTAATTGTCTGTTAGCGTGCATAACCATCATTTCAAAGGTGAGACCCTGAGCGAAATTACGGTATTTCTTGCCGTCGGCAGAACCGATCAGAAAATGCAGTTTATCCCAGCGTACGCATTCCTTTTTCTGGATTTCAATTAATGCCTGCTGTTCCTGAATTTTTGCTTTCGCAGCCAGATTGTCCTCGTTTTTCTGTTTCAAAGCACCCATCTCTTCTCGAATATCCCCTGTTTCAGCAGCAAGAGATTTTTGTGTTTCCTTTAGTTCCGCCAGCGGAATTTCGCTGATTTTCAAAGCTATAGCTGTTTTCAGCTTTTCCGTACGGTCTTTTTTCCTGCTCGTAAGATCATTCCGTCTGGCTGAAAGCTGCTGGTCTCTTGCTTTCAGGGAAGCGCGCTCTTCAGGTGTCAATCTTGCTTCCATAAAACTGGTTTCATCACTGAAATCAGCCTTTAAACAGGAATGCAGGAAAGAATTATTCAGGTTTTGCAGTTTCACTTTTCTCTTTTCAATATTTTCATTCAGGGTTGCCAGACGGGTATTGATGTCCTGCAGTTTTTGCCGGAATTGATCAGTTTCCTGGCGTGTGATCTTCTCACTGGTTTCCGCTTTGAGGACGGCATTTTCCAATTCCAGTTCCACTTTATCGGTCAGCTTATCGCCAAATATTTTTTGTCTTTCAGCGTTTTCTTTGATCAGCTCTTTCTGTTGAGCAGTTTTGATTAATATCTTTTCTTTCAGGTTTTCTCTCAATGTATCAATATTTTCCGTCAGGTTTGCTGTTAAAGCACTTAATTCAACAAGTTTTCTTTCATTATCAACTTTTGCCCGGGAAATTTCCTGCCACTTTGCCAGTCTTCCGCTTAACTGTGTTGTTATGGAATCCGTTTCTTCCGTGATCCCAAATTTCCTGGTCAGCGCGGTGATTTCATCTTTAAGTTTGCCATAAATCATCTCACCTGAATCGATTTCACCTTTTTGACGGGCAGATTCCTTTTGTGCCTGCTCTAGCTGCCATTGAAAAAGGTCACGCTGCCGTACTGCTTCATTCCATTTTGCTGCTATCTTTGCCGATTCGGCATCCAGCTTTAAAACATCGTTTTCCAGGTTTTCCGCTTGGCTGATCAATGTTCCGAGTTTTTGTAATTTCTTTTCAATATCCCCGGCTTCCGGAATATTCCCTTCCGCATAAGGATGGTTTTCCGATCCGCATAAGGGACATGGTTTCCCGTCGGCAAGCTGCGTTCTTTCTTCTTCCAGACTGGCAATTTTCTTCAGGTATGCCAATTCTCTCAGCAAGGATTCCTGTTCTGCACGATATTCACGTAAATGCTTTTCTTTGAGAATGTGTGCTATCTCAGCCTTTTTTGTTTCCAGCAGTTTTGCCAGTTCAATTCTGCTTTTTTCCTGTTTCTCACAATTCTGCTCTTTCTCTGCAAGTTCTTTCCGCTTTTGCTCAATAAGTTTTGCCTGTTGCAAGAAGAGGTTTTTTTTGACCTTTAGCTCATTTTCTGCCTTTTTCAGGTTATTGAGCGAACCGGTAATGATCCCAAGACCGGTCTGCAAGTCTTCATCTTCTTTATGAGCAAGCAGATATTTTTCCGAGCTGGCAAGAATTTCTTGAATTTCCGTAATTCCTTTTGATTTTTCCAATTGCAGTTTACTTTTTTCTTCCAGTTGTTTCTCTAACTGCTTTTCCTCTTTCTCCGAGTTGGCAATGGTATTTTTTAATTCTTTCAATTTGTAATCAAGTTCCCTAACTTTTTTGATTAACTCCAGACCCGTTTTTTGTTCAATTTTTACTTTTTTCAGGTCTCTTTCTGCCTGCAGGTGCAAGGCCTGTTTCGCTAACAATTCTTTTTCGAGTAAAGGGAATTGTTCCTGGTATTTCTTCCGGTCTGTTTCATCCTGCCTCTGCTGATTTCTTTCCGTGGTTAATGCGGCAAATTCTCCTTCTAATTCGGCGGCTTTTAATCCTTTTTTCAAAATCTCTCCTGCCGGCTCAAATTCTTCTATTTCTTGCTTCAGGATTTCTTCTTCCTGTTCCATTGATGCTAATTCCTGCTGCAGTGCTTCGATGCCGCTGCGCCAGATCACTGCTTTACTTGTTTCAGCCAGCCTGGCGGCAAGTTCCTTTTCTTTTTCACGCCTGCTGTTCAATTCTATGATCAACTGCTCTTCTTCTTCCGGGCTTAATACCTGATAGCCCTGCGTTCTTTCCTGCAAGCGCTGCAGCTTGTCCTGCTCAAGACGCTGGCGCTCATGCACTCTCTGTGAAATAATACTATAAATTTCTGTTCCGGTTATCTGTTCCAGTATCGGGGCACGTTCACTGGCATCTGCTTCCAGAAATACGGCAAATCCACCCTGCGCTAATAATATGGAGCGTGTAAAACGCTCATAATCCATGCCTGTTTTTTCTATAATCGCTTCTGCCACATTACGTTTGCTGGTTTCCAGAACTTTTCCGCTGGTCACGTCGGAAAGCTCATGTTTCGCTTCTGCAAGATTGCCATCAGGTTTTTTCCTTGCCCGGTGCTGGCTCCAGTGTGCACGATATGTTCCCGTCTGCGTGGCAAATGTCACTTCCGCAAAACATTCACCCGTCTGGCGTGACATCAGCTCATTTCCACTTTTATTTACTGATTTCAGCCGCGGGGTTCTACCATATAACGCCAGACAGATCGCATCCAGAATCGTCGATTTGCCCGCTCCCGTTGGTCCGGTTATGGCAAATATCCCGTTGGTTGAAAATTCCGGCGAACTGAGATCGATCGACCATTCGCCATATAATGAATTCAAGTTCTTAAATCTGATCGTGAGAATTTTCATTTATTTTTATTCCGCATTGATATCTTCTTCCTGCAATCCTGACACAATCTCTCTATATGATTTCAGAAGTTCCTCACGTTCTTCCTGTCCGATATCATGAGCATCTAAGCAGCGGATAAAAACGTCCTCAGTTTCCAGATCATCGAGCGTTTCATCTTCATTACTGCTGCTGATTACGCTGTCGATTAATGGTTTATTGATTATTCTGAGTACTTCCAGGTTAGAATCTGCCGTTGCTTCTTCCACCGCCTGGCGCAGATTTTCGGCAATTCTGCTGCCTGTGTATTCAATTTCCAGCCAGGCATTGCTTTCCTTTGCCTTCAGCATCTCAAGTTCAGCTATGATCTTTTCCATATCTCCCTTGATCCGCTGCAGTTTCTGAAAACAGGGCACGGCTATCTCACTGATTCGGGTTTCCCGCTGCTCGAATTCGATCATTACAACCTGTTTCTGTTGTTCCGCTTCTCCGAAACCAATCGGCAAAGGTGATCCTGAATAGCGGATATAATCATTTCCCGCCACCTGTTGCGGTACGTGCAGATGTCCCAGCGCAACGTAATTAAAACACTTTGGAAAAATATTACTGTTCACATGCGCCAGACTGCCCACGTAAAGTTCACGCACTCCGTCATCGGCTAATGTTTTTCCACCTGCTGTAAATAAATGCCCCATGCCTATAACTGGTATTTCAGCCTGCTGCAATTTTTTAGCTATTTTCCCAACTTCCTCATAATGTCCGGCAATTCCTTCCAGAAGCCGCGTCTGCTTATCTTCCACGCTTTCGCCTGTTTCCACTTTGCGGATGTCACTGTCCCGTAAAAATGGTACTGCACAAACCACCGCTTCCGGCTTACCTTGCGCATCTTTGAGAAGCTTGATCTCATCTTCCGGATCATCACTTATCCCGCTTACCACATGGATATTCAAAGCTTTCAATAACTCTCCCGGGGCATTTAAAAAAGTCGGCGAATCGTGATTGCCGGCAATGATGACTATGTGGCGACAGCCCGTGGAAGTTGCCGTACTCAAAAACCGGTAATATAACTCCTGCGCCCTGTTACTCGGCAGGCTGCTGTCAAACACGTCCCCGGATAGCAGCAGAATATCGACCGATTCACGTCTTATGGTTTCCGCTAACCAGCTCAGGAATAACTCAAATTCCTCATAACGCTTGCGACCATAAAGTGCCCGTCCCAGGTGCCAGTCTGATGTATGTAATACTTTCAAAGATTAAACCTTTCACCACGTTTATAAACTGCCTTAATCCTGATATCCTTGATGTTGTTCGATTCCAGGGGATTTTCCGCCAATACTACGAAATCTGCCTGATAACCTGCTTTCAATTGTCCCAGACGGTTCTCGTCATGCGATAGATAGGCTGCCTTGGAAGTATATAATTCCACTGCTTCATAAGCGGTCAGACTTTCCAGCGGATTATGCATCCGCGTTGCCGCATCGATCCCTGCCAAAGCATCCATTTCCGTAACGTACCAGTCGGAACCGCCACCAATGATTACGCCGCTATCTCTCAAAGTCCGCAAACGGTTCGTGCGCAATGTGCGTTCTTTGCCCAATACCCGCTGATAAAGTCCGCCTTCGCCTGCCCATAACCGGTCAAACATCGGCTGCATTGCTGCCACGATGTTATGTCTGCTCATTTTCCCGATCATTTCATCACTGGTCAGTTCATTATGTATTAGTATATGACGCAGGTCTTGCGGGTCTTGTTCCTGGACTTCGCCATAAAATTTCAAAATCTGACTGATCGCCCGGTCACCGATGCAGTGCACGGCAAACTGCAGTCCTGCTGCATGCGCTTTTGATATTATATTCTGCCAGTGGGCATCATCATGATATAACCTGCCGTAATTTTCCGGCTGATCAGCATAAGGTTCAAAAAGCGCTGCCGTATGCGACCCAAATGATCCATCGGCTAAGATGCAGCCTCCTAATCGTTTGGCTCCTGCTTCCAATGCTGCTTCCAGGTTAAAACATTGCGCATATAAAATATATTCTACCGGAAATCGGTCTAAATTTGCTTCCAGCAATGAATAGTGCTCCAGACTGTTATAGCCGTCTCCGACCATCGTGTGGATCGTTGTGTGTCCGTATTTTAAGGCGTGGGCGGCTGCCCGGTCATAAGCTTTTAAAATGCTTTCTTCATCCAGACTGCTGTGAAACCAGTTCACCACCACGTCATTGAGCCGGCCGCGAAATGTTCCGTTAAAATCCGCAGGTAAAGGTTGAATTGCCGTGATTTGTTCGGCTGCATAACTGTTTATCACACAGGAATGCCCATCAACTCGCCGGATCAATACAGCCGTCTCGGGATAGATCCTGTCCAGTTCTTCCGCCGTCGGAAAACGTTGCTCCAGTAATTCCGTCTCATCCAGATGCCAGCAGAAAAGCTTATTTCCCATTAATTTACCTGCGGAAAGTCGCTCACTTAATTCCCAGAGATTACGGCAACCTTCCAGGCTTACTCCCAGACTGTATATTCCGCCACTGATGCTATGTGTATGGGTATCAATGAATCCGGGAAAAATATAAGCGCCCCTCATATCTTTATATTCTCCACCCATGGAAGGTTTCGTCCTGAACAAAACAACTATTTTCCCGTCATCAACGGCTAATGCCGTATAATCGCTCTTTTGCCCTGTCATTGGCTCAATCCGGCAATTGTAAAATACTCGCATATTATTCTCCTCAGGTTCGAATGTGTTTATTTACCAGTTCATAAAAAGCTGTGATCGGAAATCCCATAACTGTGAAATAACAGCCGTTGATCTTCTTAATGAATTGCGCTCCATAACCCTGTATCCCGTAAGCTCCCGCTTTATCCATGGGCTCTCCGGTTTCGATATAGGCCTCGATCTCTGCACGGCTGAGTTCGTTGAATTCAACTGCCGTGCGCGTGTATGATGTATATATCTTATGCTTGTAACTAACTGCCACTCCGGAATAAACGTAATGCTTCTGACCGGATAGACGCTGCAGATATTCATAGGCAACATATTTGTCTGCCGGCTTGCCCAGCACTTCCTTATTATGATAAACAATGGTATCAGAACCCACGACCACCGTATCGGCTGGCATAATGCCGGCAATATGTTCCGCCTTGATATAGGCATGCCGCTGCACCAGGATCTGCGGACTGCTGTGTTCCTCATTTTCCTCCACTTCGGAAGGCAAAACCAAAGCTTTGATGCCTAATAGTTCAAAAATGATCTTCCGCCGCGGTGATGCCGAAGCCAGCACAACCTGTTTATCTGCCAGTATCTGATGTAACATGATTAATTCCTCTTTTTCATTTTGTCAATTATTACTCATCTGTAAAATATGTCAAACTTTGGAGTGCATTAGCTCCCGCTAATGCATTGGAACGCAGTTCCAACAGTTTTGAAACCCGGAAAGAAGAGAAGATTTTATCAACCGCGAAAGGCACGAAAGTACGCGAAAGAAGAGAAGAAGATAATATAGTATATCCACCCATCATAATTCGATATCCGTGTTCATTCACCATACTGCGTATTGGTGAACATCCACTTGGCTTAATTTTGTTTGTAGTTTATTTCTGCAGTTTTTCCCAGGCGGTGTTCAATTCCTGTTTCAGTGATTCGATGAGTTCTTTCACCTTCACGATGCCGTCAATTTTATAGGCATTAGCTCCGCAAAAGGCAAAACCTTCTTTGAGATTTCCTTGCTGGGCGTTGGTCAGCGCACGGGCAATGCAATAGGGGGCCTGATGAAAATCGCAGGTTTTAAGGCATTTCCAGAGGCAGTTAATAGGTTTGCGTTCGCCATTTCTCACTTCTTCCAGATACTGGCAGTTCACCGCTCTTCCGGGTAAACCCACGGGGCTGTTGATGATCACAATGTCTTCTTTTTTTGAGCTTATGTAGGATTGTTTAAATTCGTCAGAAGCATCGCATTCCTCAGTCGCCACAAAACGTGTGCCCATCTGAACGGCGTCGGCACCTTTATGCAGGAGCGAGGCAATATCCATTCCGTCAAAAACGCCACCTCCGGCGATTACCGGTATGATCTGCTTATATTTTTCCTCAAAGAAACTCAGTACGCTTTTAACTCCTTTTAATATCTCTTCCAGAGTATTCACCGGCTCATCAAGTGTATCTCTCTTAAAGCCCAGATGTCCACCTGCCAGAGGTCCTTCAATAACAATGGCATCAGGTATGTGATGATAATGCTTATCCCAGTAACGGAAGATCAGGTCTGCTGCCCTGGGTGAAGATACAATAGGAGCAAATTTCGTTTTTGTCGTTGTCAGCATGTTCAGATCAACGCCTTCAGGAAGTTTGGTGATCAGCCCGGCTCCGATGAAAACAATGTCTATCTGTTCCTGAATAGCTGTTTTCAGCATCGCACCAAAATCATTCAAGGCAGTCATAATATTCACACCCAGCACTCCTGAGGTAAGCTCCCGCGCTTTTCTGATCTCTGCTCTCAATCCTTCTATATTGGCTATACTGCCCCCTTTTCCGCCATATTTATCCAGCATGCCGAGCCCAACTGAGGAAATAACGCCCAAACCTCCGGCATCTGCTACCGATGCTGCCAGCCCTGATAAAGATATGCCCACACCCATTCCACCCTGCACGATGGGCAGGTTTATTTCCAGATTCCCGATACGAAATCCTTTCGTCTTATCCATTTAAGTCCTCCTGAATTGTTTTACCAAGATCAAAATGCAGAATAAGTTCAATACTGTCCGGTATGGAAGTCTCCAGTTCCTCCCAGGATGTGCCTTGCACTATCTGCAGCTCATAACCAAGTATCAGAGTCTGGATCAGCAGATTCATCGCTCCTGCCTTAACGGGCAGGTCGGAAATTATCTCTCCCACTATGCTTTCTTCAAACTCATAGAAACTCTCTCGAATGCGATTTATTCCACTCCGCATACTGTAATATTCCTTAAAGAAATATTTATAGCGGGAACGTAATTCCCAAAAGTGCTTCATCCGGTTACATATATAAACCACCAGCTTGTCTGTTACAGATGTCTGGGCGTTCACGGTTTTGATGATGTCCTGCTGCAGTAGCTGATTTTCAGTGAAAATAACCTCTGCACAGATTTCATCTTTACCACGAAAATAATGATAAAGAGTTGCTTTAGCCAGTCCGCAGGCTTCCGCAATATCTTCAATGCTGGTCTTCCTGATGCCGTAATGCATGATCAGTTCCCGCGCAGCAGCGATGATCATTGTCCTTTTATCTTCCACAAAATCTCCCGAATATCGAATATTCTGGTAAAATATTCGGTCAAGGTGTTTTATTGTCAACATCTTTCGGTGTAAACACTCGTATCCCCTCGAAATTTAATAAAATATCAATTCCGGTTGAGTTTCTTTTCCCTGAAAGGGATAAATTAGTATAGCGTATGGTTGGATCGGTACTCCGAGACTACCATATGAATGATGCATCCCCCCCCTCCCCATCGGCGCGCAGCGCCGATGGGGAGGGGGGGGGTATTTTTTTACATAAGGTATCACCTGCGGTGCAACCTTACGCTATACAAATATATCCCGTACCGGGAATTTTAAGAGATAAATCCTAAATATTACTTTATTAAATAAGAAATTACCCCATATCCTGAATAATAAAACGGGGGGATGCCAGCTTTCGGTGTAAACATTGCGGATGGTCGCAAACCTCGGCAATGATAGACTTTTTATCTTGTTAATTCACGGTTCATATCTCTGAATGAGAAGCATTAGTCGCCAATTACGAAGGTCAAGACCCTTAGTAAGGTCTTGGATGGAGTAAAAATAGAAAAGATAAATTCAGTAAAAGTTTTAAAAAAATGAGGAATAACTTGACTATAAGGAATTTAAGTTTATTTTGTTGCAAGGAGTAATAGGATAATAATGATGAATAATAACCGGATAATCAACATATCGCTTCTGATAATAGTACTGGCGATAGTGGTTTATACACTTCGTGTCTTGAAAGGTATCTTTATACCTTTATTTTTTGCGGGATTCCTGCAGTTTATGTTTGTCCCTATTTACAGAGGGCTTGGAAGGCGGGGTATTCATGTCTGGGTGATCAACGTACTTGTGGTTATCATCGTACTGGGCTTGTTTTTTGGATTGGGCTCAGTCGTCTTTGCCAGTGTGAATTCCTTCGTAAAAGACTTTCCGAAGTATGAGGTCAAAGTTCAGGAACTGGTTCAGAAGACAATATTACTCTTTGAGATACCGATGGAGGAAGTGCGGATCTTTATCGCGAACCGGGTAAACTGGGTTCAGATATTTGACAGGTTATCATTATCCAAAGTGATTGCGAGTTCTATGGGTACATTTTTTGATTTTATAACCAAGCTTTTATTAACAACTATTTTTCTGTTATTTTTACTGGCTGAGCGGAATGGTTTCACAGACCGCCTGCAGAATGTGCTGTCGGAGAGGGATATCAAGCGTAATCGAGATACACTTAAGGATATTGAAACTTCAGTGAAGAAATATATTATCAATAAAACTATCATCAGTCTGGGTACGGGATTAATATCCATATTCTGGATGAGTATTTTCCGGGTTGATTTTGCCATTATTTCGGGTTTACTGATCTTCATATTAAATTACATTCCCAATTTCGGATCGATTGTGGCAACATCATTTCCGATCATGGTCTGCCTGGTGCAGTATGGTTTTGGCTGGACTTTGATCCTGGTTTCCTTCTTTCTGATCGTGACGCAGGTGGTGATTGGAAACATAATTGAACCACGATTTATGGGCTCGCAATTGCATATTTCACCGCTGGTGATCCTGATTTCACTTATTTTCTGGTACTGGGTTTGGGGACCGATAGGTATGGTGCTTGCCGTGCCAATTACTTCCACGTTAAATATAATTTTCAAGCAGTTTGATTCGTTGAAGGTCATCACCGCATTATGGACAACAACAGGTAGTAGACATCCACGTCTGAAAGATGATGTGGATTAAACGATGTCGATACGAGTCAAAGAAATAGAAGAAGGAAGCAGCGCTGAGAAACTAGGTCTGCTGCCAGGTGAACAGGTTTCTGCCATCAACGGGCATAGAATCGAGAATTTTCTGGATCTGCAATATTATGGGGGAGATGAAGCACTTAAAATTGATGTCAAACGTTTAAATGGCGAGAAAAAGATTTTTACGATCCATGATAACTGGTCTGCACCTCTGGGTATAATTCCGGAAGACCACAATTGCCGTCAATGTGCGAACAAATGCATTTTTTGTTTTATCGACCAGATGCCTCCACAGCAGCGGGATACGCTTTATATTAAGGATGATGATTACTGTTTTTCCTTTATTTTTGGAAATTTTATTACAATGACGAACCTGACAATACATGATTATGAGAAGATTATTGAGCAGCGGCTTTCTCCACTCTATATTTCCGTGCATACCACGAATCCGTTGCTGCATAAGAAAATGCTGGGTTATCAGCGTGATTTTGATATTATGGAGAAGCTGCGGTACCTGCAGGAAAATGAGATTGAATTTCACACGCAGATTGTGATTGTTCCCGGGTATAATGATAGGGAAGAGCTGGATAGAACTTTGCATGATCTGGACAGTCTAGGCGAAAGTTGCCTGAGTATCGGCATCGTGCCGGTGGGTTTGACGAAATACCGTCAGGGCTTGCCGGATCTGAGAACGGTGACTGAAGAGGAAGCCATAATGCTTTTACGCGCCGGTGAAAAATATGAGCGTACCTGGTGTTCGGATGAAATTTATCTAAAAGCAGGTGAAGATTTTCCGGATGAGGAATTTTATGAGGAATATCCGCAACTGGAAAACGGGATCGGGATGATGCGAATGCTAATCGATAACTGGCAGGACAGCTATTCCGAGTTCATACCATTTTTAAAAGAGACCGGGAAAAAGTTCGTTTTCATTTCAGGAGTTTTAGCAGCGCCCGTGCTGTCAGAAATTATTGATTTCATTGATCAGAATGAACCGGGATTAGTAAGATTGCAGACGATACGCAATTATTTTATGGGTGAAACGGTGACTGTGACGGGATTGATCACCTGGCAGGATATCCAAGCCCAATTGCAGTTAAAGGAAAACGAGATCGCGGTTTTTTGCAGTAATACCTTTAACACGGAAGGCTACACGCTCGATGGTGTGCACATGAACGATATTGCCAGAGAGTTGGGCGGAAAGATCATAATTGTGAGTGAAGAATTCACGTTTTGGGAAGAGGTCAAAGATTAAAGATGAAATCAGACCAGAGCATTCTGACTTTGGTTTGATAGAATATTGGGCTGGAATTCGCTAAAGCGACTGAATGATTTGTTGGTGTTCTAATTCAACACCCAAATGAATTTGGGTGCTAATGAGAGAGAGCAATGAATCAGGTTGATAAGAGATAATATGTTGATTATATGGTAGTTATATTCTCTTATTAGCCCCCGATTTCAATCGGGGGAAATGTTCAATGGCTAAGAATAACAATAATGGCTTCAGCCACTTCCAAAACTACAAGGAGGTAAATAATGCCATTACTATCCGATTTAACACCCAAATGAATTTGGGTGCTAATGAGAGAGAGCAATGAATTAGGTTGATAAGAGATAATATGTTGATTATATGGTAGTTATATTCTCTTATTAGCCCCCGATTTCAATCGGGGGAAATGTTCAATGACTAAGAATAACAATAGTGGCTTCAGCCACTTCTAAACCAACAAGGAGGTAAATAGTGCCATTACATTCTTTGAAAATCTGCTGGATTCATTTGATCTGGGCTACTAAAGAACGGTTTGACTTCTTCTCATCGGTAAACCTTCGGGAACATTGCTACAACATTATCAAGGAAATTTGCCAGGAAAATAATATATATTTGAAAACTATTTATATAAATCCTGAACATATTCATCTGCTGATTGACCTGGCAGCGGAATTCTCGCTTAGTAAAACAGTTCAGCTTCTTAAAGGTATATCATCTAAAAGACTTAATGAGATAACAAAAAGTAAATTCGAGTGGCAGAGGGGCTATGGTGCATTTTCTGTTTCGGCAGGAAACATTGATGACGTAGTGCAATATATCAACAATCAGAAGGAGCATCATCACAAAATGAGCTTTAGTGAAGAATGGGAGAAATATATATTACATTTCAATAAGGTTAGGGTGCAGGAAGTTGTTCCGGAAGTCGCTGAAGCGACTGAATGATTTGTTGGTGTTCTAATTCAACACCCAAATGAATTTGAGTGCTAATGAGAGAGAGCAATGAATCAGGTTGATAAGAGATAATATGTTGATTATGTTGTAGTTATATTCTCTTATTAGCCCCCGATTTCAATCGGGGGAAATGTTCAATGGCTAAAAATAACAATAGTGGCTTCAGCCACTTCCGATACAATATGTTTTTAAGCGCTATTTTCATTCCAAATAAAAGAATTAGGTTGCTAATGAGAGAATATTTTGCATCGTAACTGATGAATAAAATGGGATCGTGGTGAATATCCGGAAGTCGCTGAAGCGACTGAATAAATCGTGGCTATCCGATTTAACACCCAAATGAATTTGGGTGCTAATGAGAGAAGACATAAATAGGGCGATATGGCGTAACATGTTGATTGTTTTGTATTTATATTCTCTTATTAGCCCCCGATTTCAGAGGCTGTGCGAGAATTAATAATTGTCCATTTAAGATGCCGACATCCAATTTAAGCCAAGAGTTTTGGACTGTACTCAGGACAAGACTTTTGAGCGACTAACATATTGTCAGGTAATTATATAAACGATGCCTGGGGAGTATTCGTCGCCCAAAAGTCTTGCCCGGAGTACCGTTCAAAACTCTTGTTCTCAGCGGGAATTATTATATTGATAACAAAACAGAAAGTTTTCGCACAGCCTTTTCAATCGGGGGAAATGTTCAATGACTAAAAAATAGCAATAATGGCTTCAGCCACTTCAGATATAATATGTTTTATGGTACAATGAGAGAATACTCATAACTGATCATCTTTCCCAGTTCACTGATCTTCTAATGTTCATGTTCTCTGGTGTTAAATTCCCATGAGAAATTTTCTTCTGTTCGGAAAGTGTATTTCTGTAACCAGTCGAGCATGAATCTGATGTCATAATCCGGTTCGATGAGGATGTGATCCTTCTTTTCCAGAGCTTTGTTCAGGAGTATCGTATCATCAACCAAAAACATGTAATTCAATACAAACAATGAATCTGGCAGCTCCTGATCCTGTAAAAAAACCGGAACATCCCTAAAAATTCTGCTGGCAACAGAATCACTTAATGATTTGAAATAAGGGAGATGCACATCGGAAGAGATGACGGCGATCTTATTCTTAGGAGCAATAACGTCGATCATTCTGCCTCCCGGATTTTCCTGCGGCTGAAAATGTTCATAAATTCCGATAGCCCCTTTTCCGATGAACCAGGCAGCTACGATAAGTGAAAGTATTCTGGCAATGGATTTCATCTTTTTGATCTGGGTCAGTAAACTGGCAAAAGCCAGGGGTATCAAGTAAAGCGTTGTGCCAATAAAAAATCCGCCGAAAAGGAGAATTCCGGCGACAACGCCACCGAGATTAACTGCTTCGGAAAGAGCTATCAGGAAAGCAGGGCAGAAGTTAATTCCCGTGAGAATACCCAGAAGCAGTCCGCTGCGCGTGATGCCTGCCAGGCGTGGAACGGCGCATTTCTTTTCGGACTGGTGTGTGCGCACTACCGTCAGAACCAGGTAAATGGAAAGCAGAATGTTAGCGATGGCACCGAAAAGATTGCGGTTCATGGCATTGATATTAGCTCCGGCAAAACCGGCAAGTGCGCCGAAACTCAGGTAGGAAACAAATCTGCCGAGTGAAATTTCACCGATAGCCAGCAGGCTTTTAGAAAGTTTACGGTCACTGGTCATGATGTAGGGCAGGTAGATGGGCGAACAGGTCATCAGGCAGAGAGAGCCTGTGGAGATACCGAGGAAGAAACCTTCCAGCAGAGTTTTTATCATATAATTTTCCTAAAAAGTGAATTCCAGATAAATAGTATGCAGAGTGCTTTCGTCTTCTCCGGCACCTAGTGTTAATTCAAAAGCATAGTTCAAGCTGAGATCCAATTCCACGAAAGACCAGGCGAGTCCGGCATTGAGCTGCTGATCCAGCCAGCGGTTATTTCCAAAATAGTTTTTACCGGAAGCAGCCAGCATCAGACTATTCATATAATAACGACCCGACAGTTGGGCATATCCGATTTCAGTATCAAGTTCATATTGCGCAGCAGCCTGCAGATAAGAAAGCTCATTACCGGCAGAAATACCCAGGTTGCGGCGGATAGTTGTTTTGAACCAGGAATTGCCCAGATATATTTCATTCTGTTCATCCAGCCAGCCCTGATATTCCAGAACGTTGAGGAGCGTCCAGTCAGGCGTAAAGCGAGAGCTTAAACGCGTACGCGTGAGAACGTAATAGGGAATAACTTCATCCAGATCACTATAGCCCAGAGATATATCCTGATCCAGGAAATGTATGTAGTTAAGGCGTTTCGTGTATTCACCGGTAAGGTGATAATCGGAATAGTTCATAATTTCATTATCATTAAGATCATTGAAGTGATCAGTTCCCAGATAGATAAGCAGATCGGGAAAAATATAATATCCGCTTTTCAGGGATGCCGTCAGATCATTTTCTGAGATTGGTTCACTGTTGTTCAGACCCAGATTATATTTATCGAATCTGGCAGCATAATAATCCAGATCCAGCTCAAAATAAAGCTTATCATTGTCATATTTGAAGCCTCCGCCTAAACTGTAACTGCACTGCTGTTCAATAAATCCGTTAACGCCTTCCGGCTGCAGCGGGTGATTTTCATCCGGTGAAATTCCGAGACCAAATGAGAAATCCAAAGACCAGTTCTGCTGGGTGTAACTGCCAGCAAGGAGGTTACGGATATAATTTTCCTGATAATAGCTGCCAATATTATCCTGAAATTCCGAATACTTGATTTTCGTGGTATTTAATAATGACCAGTTGCCGGAATAATGCAGCAGATAGGAGGAGAAGCGTGTTTCCAGACCGTCAGCGGAATCTGAGCCAAAAGCCAGAGAGAATTGTCCATTCGCGGAAAGCATCAGAATAGAGCAGAGGCAGAGAGAGAGAATCAATGTTTTTTTGTTCATAGCTTCTCCCTAATGTATGGAATTTTCCGGGCAGACGGAGACGCATTGTCCGCAGGCAGTGCATTTGCTTTGAACAATGAAGGCTTTATCACCCTGGTAAATGATGGCATTATGCGGACATGCTTCAAAACATTTACCGCAGGCGATGCAGCCATCGGAATCAATTTTATAGGAATAGGCCGTAGCTTTCTGGCAGGCGGCAATCAGAAGCAGCAGTAAAAGGGCAATACTTAGTATGAGATTTATCTTTTTCATATTGCCCGCCCTATCTGATGGCATCATAAGTGCAGGCGCTGATGCAGAGCTTGCAGTCTATGCATTTATTCTGATCTATCACGGCTTTATTTTCCACGATAGTGATAGCATTAACTGGGCACATTTTCACGCAGTCGCCGCAACCGGCACAGTTCGCTTGCCAGACGTAAGGTTTGTGGCTGGCAAGCAGCAGCAGTAATAACAGGATGAAGCTGAGGATAAATATTTTTTTCTTCATTATTATATTCTCCGTTAATAGGCAATTACCCATCTTCTGATGGCATTATGCGGGCAGTGGCTTACGCAGTCACCGCAGCCAACACAAAGATTGGGATTGATGGCTTTGTAATAACCGGCATCATAAATGGCATCCTCGTCACAGGTGTTTATGCAGTTATTGCAGTCAGAACATGACGCTGCCAATATCTGGTAGCAGCATTTTCCTCCGGGTGAATTAGACACGCTGCCCTGGTTTCCGGCTTCATCAATGCCTATAACGGCAAAGTAATAGATAATTCCTTCAGTAAGTCCGGTCACAGTAACACTTTCTGAAGAACCGGCAGGATCGGGGATTGGTGGAGAATTAAATACTGTGGATGTTCCCCAGTTCGCTGCTGTGATCGGTGATTGCCGGTAGCGCACTTCATAAGCCGTGCAGGTGCCGGTGTTGCCATCGTCTCCCGGAGCAGTCCAGGTTATGGTGATCCGGTTGCCATAGCTGGCTTGACCGGCATTTACGGCAAGATCTGTAATGGCTGCCGGGGGAGTTTCATCAATAATGATTTCGATATAGGCATCGCAGTTATTGGAAAGCAGAGAAATATTGTCTTCCTCGTCTGCGGATTTCAGGGCGAAGTAATAGGTGATGCCGGAGTCAAAATCAGAGAGAGTCATTGTTTCCTCGGTTCCGGCAGGTTGCGGAGCGGGAGTTAGTAATTGAGCAGCGTTCTGCCAGTTCTGTTCCGTAATTTCTGCTAAAGACCAGCGCAGATCATAGCTGGCGGCAGTTCCCTGATCACCGTCATCACCTGGTGCAGTCCAGGTTAAAATGATATCTGTTTCGGTTGTTTCGGCGGAAAGATCATTAACCGGAGCCGGAGCTGTTTCATCGAGAGGAATGAGTGCCTGGGCATTATTGGAAAGTGCGGAAACATTATTTTCCTCGTCACTGGCAATCAAGGCAAAATACCAGTTGATGCCCGGTGCCAGAAAATCAATAATGAATGTTTCCTGGGCACCTGCCGGAGCAGGATTAGGCAGATTTTCCAGGATTGTGGCAGTATCCCAGTTGGCTTCCGTGATCTCAGTTTCACTATAGCGCATTTCATAAGTGCTGGCTGTGCCTTCATTTCCGTCATCACCGGGAGCTGTCCAGTTCAGGATTATTTCAGGATCATTAACTGCCGATTGCAGATCAGTAACGGGAGCAGGCGCTTCCGTATCCGGTAAGGCCGTAGTCGTGGCGTTTGTCCTATTGGAAATCGGAGAAGGATTGTTCACTTCGTCCAGCGCTATCACGGCGAAATAATATTCGGATTCCGGCAGCAGCCCGGTAATATTGATCTGTTCAGTAATTCCTGGTAAATGAGGGATCATGTTCTGAGGAAAAACGGTAGCTTCATCCCAGTTTTCTTCATTGATTTCATATTGATGATAGCGGATAATGTATGCCGTTGCCTGTCCTGAATTGCCGTTATCACCAACCGCAGTCCAGTTTAAGGGTATAGATGTATTACCCGGCAAACCTGTTGACAGATCGGTGATCTGAGCCGGAGCAGTGATATCTCCGGTGGCATTGCCGCTGGCATTATTGGAAATTTCGCTGATATTGCCTGCTGCATCAAGGGAACGGATGGCAAAATATTGTAATCCGCTTGCTTCAACATAACTAATGGTCAGTGTTTCGGTTTCTCCGGCAGCAGCAGGTGTGATATCCTGTTCAATTTCATCAGCAGCATCCCAGTTGACCGCGGTTATGTTAATATTTGCTGATCTGATCTCATAAGACGCAACATTGGCTCTCGGTTCCGGATCTGCCGGTGCAGTCCAGGTGAGAGTGATCTCATATTCGTCACTAAATGAATTAAGGTCATTTATGGCAGCCGGGGCTTCCAGATCGATATATTCTCCCATAATCTCTACTGCTGTTGCCGCAGGCTGTGAGCAATGTCCCATTTCATCATAAACTCTTACGGTTACGTTGATGGTCTCGTTTTCCGGCATATTTCCGATCTGCCAGTTTTCTGGTGAATCGGGATATGACGGGATCGGAGGGATAAAATTCGTTTCCAGAATATTGCCGGACATTTCTCTGAGCTCCAGTTCATAAAGATAGGCAAATCCGGTAAGCGAATCATCTCCAGGTGCAAAGAAACTTATATTCAACGTCCCGATGCTGTCTGAAAAAGCAGAGAACTGCTGCGGGGCTGCCGGTGCCGTGACATCTTTATTCAGCTTGATGGCATCATATTGACACTCAAAGTCATTTACGCAGTCCAGGCAGCGAATGCATTTCTCCTGGTCGATATACACAGTCTGGTGTAATTCATCGATAATAATAGCATCGCGTGGGCATTGAAATTCGTCCAGGCACTCATAACAGGCAGTGCAGTTGGAATATTCAATGCGGGGGAAAAGAGCCTGTTCACTGGTTTTTGTCAGGTCATCGGTACAACCTGAAAGTATAATTAATAAAGCCGCTATGATTACCAGTCTCATAGTATAAAATCCTTATTTATTTTTTTGTTTCTTAAGTACAGGACAGCAGAGTGTGCACCTCTGGCAGTGGATGCATTCCACATCTACCACAGCTTCCGATTTGGAAACTTCGATGCGCATCGGGCAATAATCGTTGCACAGATTGCAGTCAATGCAGCAGTCCTTGTTCCAGAAAACCTTTTTGCGAGGGATATGCAGTATTCTACCCATAAACTGGCTGATATTTAACAATGCTCCATAAGGGCAGAGGTAAAGGCACCAGAAACGTTCAATGAAATAGCCGATCACGATAATGATAAAAAGGGAGGTTGCGCCCAAAACGGTCAGGTTCTGCGGATGCCCCAATGCCAGAACTGGACAGGCCTGCATATATATATAATTGATTCCCAGCCAGGCGCTGACGGCTACCCAGAGCAGGATCAGATATTTGAAATATTTCAATGCATTATGCGTTTTGACAGGGATCATTGCTTTATAGTTTCTTTTGGAAGCTTTCTTATTCAAACTGAAGATCAAATCCTGCATAGTGCCAAAGGGGCATACCGTTCCGCAAAATTGCCTGCCCAGAAACATCGTTAGAACGAAAATTACCAGTCCCAGAATTATCGCTCCGGGATACATCCAGTTTCCCAGATTCTGCCCCAGATTAAGGCAACCAAAGCAGACAGCCGCCTGCGGACAGTAATTATGAGCAATCCCCGAAACCCCGATGATCAGTTGCAGCAGAATCACAACCCAAAGCAGCAAAAAATAAAGCTGCAGCCGTCTCCGCTTCTTATCGTATTTCATCATTAATCATTAATTATTTATCGCGCCAGTCGGACAGCCTTTCCAGTTCTGTCCGTTTCCGTTTTTACAAATCCCGCACTGGATGCACTTGCTCACGTCAATCACTGCTTTGCCATTTACCATTGATATAGCGCCTGTGGGACAGTTGCTAACGCATAGATTGCAGGATATACATCTTTTTGGATTAACCTGGTAACTTTTAATTTCAGTGGTTGCTGCTGGACTTTCTTCAATTTTTGCAGTATATAATTTTTCTCCCAGCTGCAGAGTTGTGACGTTTATCACGTCTTCTATCATGTCACCGGTGATTTTAACCTGATCACCATTTGCTAAAACAAGTGAATCACCGTAGGTTTGCGAAAGCGCTGTGACATCCAGACCAAACATAGCAGCAGCGGTTTGAATAAACCATATCTTGCTGACTTTCATTAGTTTGCCTTCATAAGTCGTCTGTTCCACATCAGCAGATACAGCAAAAACACCAACTGCCAGTAACATAAAGACAATGATCCCCTTAAGGATATTCCTTTGCATTATATGCCTCCATTTCATTATATTTTATTATGCCCAAAAAATAATATAAGCATTTTTTAGTCCATTGCAAAATAATATGGAGCACTTTTGGAGTGCATTAGCTCCCGCTAATGCGTTTTTTTGGAGTGCATTCGCTCCTGCTAATGCATTGGGACGCAGTCCCAAGAGGAATTTACCACCCAGCCCTGAATCCCAAAACCCGAACATCTCTGCGAAATTTATTAGTCAATTTATCAGAGGCTGTCGCCTCTTGCATTAGCGGGAGCTAATGCACTCCAAACCTGCATTAGCGGGAGCTAATGCACTCCAAACCTGCATTAGCGGGAGCTAATGCACTCCA